>JBFEKK010000072.1:0-5025 GCA_041552675.1 Sulfurovum sp. | reverse complement strand
TAAGTGGGCCCTCCACAGATCTGTATGAAAAAGTCTGCCGAGTGTTGTGCGGCTTTTTTCATTTCTTCTCTGTCTTTTGGAAAGATATCTTTGATCGGGCTTTCAAAGAGGCCCATATAAAATCTATCGAGTAAGGCACGCATACCTTCTTCGCCTATGTCTGTTAAAAATCCTGGGTTGGGTTTGGTGACCGGAGGATTCACACCTTCTTGGTAAGGGAGTATAGAGAAATCTAAAGATGATCTACTAAAATTCATAAAATGCCTTTATTATATGTAAAATGACTGTTTGTGTAGGGTGTTATAACATGAAAAGACTTAGGTGTCAAGTACGCAAAGATCAATGGCAGCCACCTGTCCCGCAACTATCACTGTTTTCTACGGCGAAGCTGTTGGTATATCCACACTCTAAACATTCAAAAGAGAGTAGTTTGGGCCCAGAACACCCGCCTGATCTTTGGTCTGTCAGCTCGATGCTTTTATGATGGCATTGAGGGCAAAACCCTCGTTTTATCGCATCGAGCTGTTCCTTTTTTTCTTTAAGATAGAAGATATAAACGAATACTGATCCTAAAAGGATGATAAGCATAAAAGCGAGAAGGTAAAATGAATCGATAATAGACTCCTTACGTCATATAATTTTTTAGTTCGGCGACCTGTGTTCTATAGTCAGGCAAATAGTGTTCAACCAGTTGCCAAAAATCTTTTTGATGATGTTTGTGCTTGATATGTGCCAGTTCATGAATGATGATGTATTGTATCACATCGTGTGGAAGTTTCATCATCATCGTGTTAAAACTTAAAACGTTTTTCCCACTGCAACTTCCCCACTGCCGTTTGGTTTTTCGAAATCGTAAATTTGTGGGAGAAAGGCGCATTTTTTCTGCCCAGAATTCTACATGAGAAGGAATGTGCTTCTGTGCCTCTGCTTTGTAGAATCTATCGAAGTGTGTTTGAAAAAGTTTTTCATCATAGGTATGGTAGAAAAGTGTAAATTCTGTGCCATCAAAATCAAGCTGTGTTCTTTTTTTACGATGTTGTACCAATGTCAAAGGATATACTTTCCCCATGAAATACAACTCTAAGTCACTGGAAAAGTCTAAAGATTTCCCTTTCTTTTGTTGTATCTTTTCTCTGGCATTATTGATCCAGGAAGACTTTTTGAGTAAGAGCTGCTCTATTTTTTGTTGTGTGACTTTAGGCGATTTGATCACGAGGTTTCCCTCGTTATCAAAGGTAAGATAAATATGTTTGAGTTTAGGGTTGATGATATGTGTATAGTGTGGTAAAAGACTCATATCGTAAGATTAGTTAACAATTCTATCATTACTGTAGATGACTCTTCTATGAATAGACCCATCTTTTTTGTATGTTTGGGCCGGACCCTCTTTTACACCATTCTTATAGGTATAAGATACCATGACATCACCATTTGGATAGTATGCTTCATATAAACCATCTTTTTTTCCATTGATATAATTTACTTTTGATAGCACACGACCTTTTGTATCATATCCTGTTGCAACACCATGGGGTACACCATTTCGTATAGGTACAACGGCAAGCACATGTCCATCATATCCATACTCTTTACGAATACCATTTTGACCAGTGTTGTCATCCATAATAAATTCAGAGCGTATCTGCCCACCAGTATAGTATTCTTTTTGCACTTTTTTCCCTGAAAGACCGGGCTCTTGACAGGCATTTAAGAAAATAAGTGCACAAATAGTAAGAAATAGAGATAGCTTTTTCATGGAAAACCTTGATATATAAAATAGTGCTATGAGTATACTATAAATTGCCTTTTTTTGCTTTTTAAGCAGAGAGTAGTGTGAGAAAGAGATCTCCTGGAGACAAGGAAATCATTATTCATGATTTAAAAGTATTTGATGCATCTCTTCTTTTGTTACAGGAGGGCTGAAATAGTGGCCTTGGATATTGATACACCCATGGTCAATGAGAAAGTCTCTCTGTTCTGAAGTCTCTACCCCTTCAGCGATAAGATCAAGTTTAAGACTTTTTGCAAGTGCAATAATGGCTTCAACAATAGCGACATCTTCTTCATCTTTTGGGATGTCTCTTACAAATGAACGGTCAATTTTGAGTCTATTGATTGGCAAACGTTTCAATTGAGACAAAGAAGAATATCCTGTTCCAAAATCATCAATAGAAATCCCTATACCCAAAGCATTTATTTGATGAAGTTTTGTAATGACCTCTTCAGGTCTTTTCATCATCTGGCTTTCAGTGATTTCCAATTCTAACCACGCTGGGTCAAAATTATATATGCTAAGAGACTCTTTGATCTGTTGGAGAAAATCTATTTTATCTAACTGCATTATAGAAATGTTTAGTCCAAGTACCCCTGGATTTAATCCCTCTTTATACCATTTAGAGATCTGCATCATGGCATTTTTCATGACCCACTGATCGATTTCAATTATCATACCGTTCTCTTCAGCCAGAGGTATAAATTCATCAGGCATGAGAACCCCTATAGTCGGGTGTTTCCATCGTATTAAGACTTCCACGCCTATTAATGCATTGGTGGATGTCTTAATTTGAGGTTGATAATAAATAACAAACTCTTCATTATCGATGGCCTGCCGTAGACTCGTTTGCATAAGTATGCGTTTTAAGGCGAGATCGGTCATCTCCGGTGCATAGAACTGGTAATTGTTACGACCTTCTTCTTTTGCTTTATACATGGCGGTATCGGCATACTTAAGAAGAGACTGGGCATCTGTGGCATCTTGCGGATAAAAACTGATACCAATACTTCCCGAAACATAAAGTTTCTGATCATTCATCATGATAGCCTCCGCCACTGTTTTGAGAATTTTTTCTCCCAATAGGGATGCATCCTCGGGATGTCTTAAATCCTCCATAATAATGGTAAATTCATCACCACTTAAGCGGGCCAAAGTATCTTCTTTTCGGAGGATGTCTTGAAGGCGTTTTGCAATGATTTTTAAAACTTTGTCTCCTACTCCATGTCCCAGTGAATCATTAATATGTTTAAATTTGTCGAGATCAATAAAAAAGACTGCCAATCCTTCTTTGTGGCGTTTTGCTTTTTGGATCCCTTGCTTGAGACGGTCCATAAACAATACACGATTTGGAAGACCTGTAAGGGCATCATGGTGTGCTTGATACTGTAATGCTTCTTCATTTTTTTTACGCTCGGTGATATCTCGCAGATATCCTACAATACCCATATTGGAACCGTTACTGTCCTTCAGCAGGGAAAGTGAGAGGTCTATGAGAACCTTTACGTTGGATTTTTTGATAAGAGTTAAAGTAGTGCGGTACTCTTCCTTTTTCATCAGTTCATGAATGTTTTTTACAAATGTTTCATACGTCTCATTGGGGAACAACAGAGATATATGTTTGCCTATCACTTCCTCAGCTTTGTATCCAAAGAGTAATTCTGACCCTTTGTTCCATCCGCTAATATAGCCTTGCAAGTCTGTTGTGTTGACAGCTTCATGCGTTTGTTGGATCATCTGTGCCTGATGCAATAATTGAAGTTCATTTTCTTTTTGTTCTGTAATATCTGTATGGGTACCTATCATACGAACAGCTTTCCCATGCTCATCAAACTGTACTTTCCCTCTGTCCTGAATCCATACCCAATGTCCATCTTTATGTTTCAGTCTATGAATATTCTCATAATATTCTGTTTCACCATTGACATTTTTATAGACATCTGCCCAGGTTTTATCAAAATCATCAGGGTGAATACGGTCACTCCAGCTTGAAACTTTATTGGGAAGTTCTTTGTCGGTATAGCCAATGATCTCTTTCCAACGAGGGGAAAAATAGACAGTATTGTCAAGAATATTCCAATCCCAAATACCATCATTGCTTCCCAAAAGAGCCAATTCCATACGTTCTTTAAGTTCTTGATTCTTTTGATTACTTTGTTGGAGTGCTCTTGTTTGCTCTTGTGCCTCTTCACTGGTGATATTGATCAGATGAATTAACGCTTCTATGGATATAGTATTGATATCAACTTGCTGTGGTTGTCTATCCAGCGGGGGGTTATCTATTTGATCACTCTCGCTTAACGAAACCAAGGTCATGGTTTGATTCAATAGGTTTTTTTGATTTGAGCTAAAAAACTCTCCATAGGTAAAAAACCCAGATACGGGAGAAATCTGCTGAAGTGGTAAAACTTCAGACTCGACCTCGTCACCCATAAAGTGTCTACGTGTCATACAAGAATAGATAAAAATTCCCTCAGAAGGCTTTCGAGAAGTACTGTTAAGAATGGTTTGTGACTTTCGCAAGATCTCTTTGGCATTCCCATAGCCGATCCGTACTTTTTCTCCTGTATATAAATTACCTCCAACGATCAATGACCCATCATCCTCTTTTGCTATACATGCCCGTGACATATTTGAACCATTACGATTGACGATCAAAGGAAATTCGACCCCGATACTCGGTAGACCTTTGGCGATATCTTCTCCTAGATAATAAGCATAGGTATCTACAGCACTTTTCCCGTCGATGGTATACACGCGATTACCTTCAGCTTTCGTAATAGTCAGTTTATTACCGATAGGATGCCAGTTAAAACTATAGTCTGTATGTACATGTAAGTGTTTGCTGTTCAGCGTAACTCCTACAGCACCTTTTGACAAGATATGATCTTTGGTGAAGACATAGGTCTGTGTAAAGTGACTATTGTCCCCGGCATGACCTCCCGCAACAATAACTTTATCATCTATAGAAGTGATACCATTGAGAAACTCTTCTCCATTGGTATGTAACCCATCTACAAAAGCAATGAGAAGCTTAGTATCATCGGTGATCAACGTTTTTGCCAAATATTGCCCGCTATAATAGCCATTGACCTTATGTTCTGCAGATGCTGCTCTAAGTGTAGTGTTTTCAAACTGACTAAAATTAAGAACGACTTTTCCTGAAGAGACTTTTCCATCCATGATCTCGCCATCAGTCGTAGTCCCTATAATGACTGCATCAGGCAAGAACAGTATGAGCTCTGATAATAGAG
>JBFEKK010000071.1:0-5081 GCA_041552675.1 Sulfurovum sp. | reverse complement strand
TATCTATTATTTATGTATGCTATTACTTTGTGACAAGATCACAAGATCTATACATTTTATTTTCATGTCTTTTTAACATATTTTGGTTAGACTTCTTGCTAAAAAAACAAAGAGTATGACCTATGACAACTTTCCCCCTTGAAAATGTAAAACGCCTAAGAAAAGAACTTGCTACCCATCCAGTTTATGCAGCAGTTAAAGACATGGATGATCTAACAATCTTTATGCAACATCACATCTACTCGGTTTGGGATTTTATGTCCTTAGTGAAATACTTACAAAATAAAATTGCACCAGCAACCACACCATGGCTCCCTCATGGTGATGCACAAGTACAGCGTTTTATCAATGACATTGTTCTAGAAGAAGAATCAGATGAGGGTATCCCTCTAGAAAATGGGACTCCCACTTATACAAGTCATTTTAATCTTTATAGATTAGCTATGGAAGAAGTAAGAAAAGGGAGCGATACACTGATTAACGAGTTTATAGACAAAGTAACTTCAGACTCTTTGGAAACTGCGCTAAAAATGATTGAAATTCCTTCTCCGGCAAAAGAATTTATGGAAACGACATTTAACTTTGTTCATAGCGATAAGCCTCACGTTATTGCTGCAGCATTTGCTTTAGGTAGAGAACATATTATTCCAGAAATGTTCCGTGCACTGCTTGATAAAATGAAAATATCACGTGAGGAAGCAGAAGTATTTCATTATTATTTAGATCGTCATATAGAGCTTGATGGAGATCATCATGGACCCATGTCTTTACGTATGCTAGACTTATTATGTGAGGAAGATGAAGCAAAGATTGCAGAAGCTGAAGAAGCTGCTCTCAATGCAATCAAAGCCAGAATAAGATTTTGGGACGGTGTTTTATTGGCGATTGAAGAGAGTAAAAAGAAATCCGCCTAAGAACCATAAACCTTATAAAATATATAACTTTATAAGGTTTTCATTGAAGGCTTGAGTGCATCTATTTTAGACGTCTGTATTACCGCAGTGCCCACATTTTTTAGCCGCAACCGGAATACTCTCAGCACATTCACTACATATTTTTGTTGTCGGTGCCTTGACCGCTTCAGGTTCTTTCAATTTGTTATACGCTTTGATAAACATAAATACAACAAAACCCAAGATCACAAATGAGATCACATCATTGAGGAACATACCATATTTTATCGCTGGTGCACCTGCTTTATCTAATGCAGCCATACTTTCGTAGCTGTTACCATCAAGTGCTATATATAGTTGAGAGAAATCAACCTGACCCATAAGCATACCAACTGGAGGCATCACAACATTAGCCACCATAGACTTCACTACTGTAGCAAAAGCACCACCAAAAATGAAACCAACTGCCATATCTACCATATTTCCCTTAATAAGAAACTTTTTAAACTCTTCGAACATTCTTGCCCTTTTTGATGTAATAAGATCATAAATTATAATACAAAGGAGAAGATATACCTCTTAAAAGTATCAATAAATACCTTCATGTTATTGCATTAGGATAAAAAAATAGTTAAATATAGTATACTTAAGTATGGCTATACATCAAGAGACGATCACACTATCACCAAGGTCTAAAGGTTTTCATCTCATTACTTCAGAGATAGAAAAAGCTCTACTTTCAATGCCCTCCATTGAAACTGGACTTTTACACCTTTTTATCCAACACACCAGCGCTTCACTTAGCATCAATGAAAATGCCGACCCTACCGTACGTGAGGATATGGAGAACTTTTTTAGTGAACTCGCTGATGATAAGCCTTATTATATCCACACTTACGAAGGTGCAGATGATATGCCATCACACATCAAAGCTTCCATGCTTGGAAATTCATTGACCATTCCTATTACCAATGGTAGGATGAATCTTGGTACTTGGCAGGGGATCTATCTTGGAGAACACAGAGATTACGGCGGGAACCGCCGTATTGTAGTTACACTATATGGTTAGTACTTAGCTTAACTTTCTATTTCTAGCAGCCAAAAGTGTCAATACCAACAATCCTGCAACTGCATAATACACCCACATAGGAATAGGCACTGGATCACCGGCTGCATATGAGTGTAAGCCTGAGAGATAATAGTTTACACCAAAGTATGTCATAAGCACTGTTGAGTATGCCCATGTAGCCGATACATTATAAATGAAGTTTGACTTCAATGCCGGAATGAATCTTAAGTGAAGCACCGTAGCATAGATGAGAATGGTCACTGCAGCCCAGGTCTCTTTAGCATCCCAACCCCAATAGCGTCCCCAACTTTCATTGGCCCAAACACCACCAAGGAAATTGCCTATGGTCAATAGGAATAGACCTATGATAAGCCCCATTTCAGAAAGGTTTGTCAATTCCTTGATGGAACGGTCTATATTTTCACTACCATTTTTTCCTCTCATGATATAGAGTATAAGTACTAAAAGTGATAAGATAGAACCCAATCCGAAGAAACCATCACCAGAGATAATGGTTGCCACGTGTATCATGAGCCAGTAGGACTTAAGTACAGGCACAAGATTGGTGATCTCCGGATTAATGAAGTTCATATGTGCTACTCCCATGGTCACACCTGCCAAAATGGCTGTACCAGCTAACGCAAACGGCGAACGTCTTGCCAATATTACCCCTGCTAATACTGTAGAAGCTGCGATAAACACAATGGATTCATAGGCATTTGACCAAGGTGCATGTCCTGCGATATACCAACGTATACCTAATCCAACAATATGCATAGCAAATCCTACGATAAGAACTGCCAATGCTATACGCATAATCCATTTCATAGAGAATGCCGGTTTAAGCACATTGATAAATGCAAACAATAAAAGTAAAAGCCCCAAGAGCAAGTACAAAGGTACAAGCTTTCCAAAGAGTCCAAATTTATTGTATTTAATCTCCATATCTATATGATTTTGACTTGGTATCACAGCGGATCCATACTTTTCCTGGTACTGACGTATGCCTTTCAGTGCTAAATCAGCATTTGACCAATCACCTGTTTTAAGCCCCTGTGCTACCATCTGGAAATATGCAGAGATACTTATCCTGACCATATCAGCCTGCTCTTTAGGATAATCTTTGATCGCATCCATTGGTGCCATCCATTTGTTGTTGGTATCATTAGGTTTTGGGTAAATACGTAAAAGAGAACCCTGATAAGCCATAAAAGCAACATTGACTCTTTCGTCTATTTTTATGAGTTCTTTGTCATATTGTGTTTTTTCAAGTGGTTTCTTCTGACTGGCCTCTGTTACTGCTGCAAAAATCTTATAGCTGTTATCTGCTTCTGAAAAGAAATCTGTAAATTTTGCATATTTTGTATTTTCAGGCAATCCGAGTGTAACCGCGATCTTTTTATGTCCCACTTTGATCATCGGTACATTTTGGTAAAGTTCAGGCTGCATGATCATGCCAAGTAACATTTGTGTAGGCTCTAGATCAAAAAGAACTGATCTTCCTGTAATCTTAGCGATAACATCATGGGCAACCGTATCCATAGGCTTCATACGTCCCTGATGATCCTGTACTGCAAGTTTTCCAAAGTTCCTTGCATGAGCAGCATCATAGGACTGCATGGTTTTTAACATATCATCATCAATAGTAGGAGACGATGCATTTAGGTTTTGTGGACTTAGTGTCAAAAATGCTACTATAGCCACTGCTGCTGCAGATGTCTGTAGTTTTCTTGCTCCCTTAAGAAGCTTTTGAAATCTCCCGCTAGGTGCAAACAGAGACCAGATCATTCCGATTGTTAGTAATATATATCCGATATATGTAGGCAAAGTTCCCGGATCGTGGTTCACAGAAAGTACGGTACCTTTTTCATCCTGGTCATATGAAGACTGGAAGAAGCGGTAGTTTCTATGGTCAAGAATGTGGTTCATATAGATTTTATACGGCATATTGATATCTTGCTCTTTGTCTATCAGTACTACATCACTGGAGTATGACGCAGGTGTCATAGAACCAGGGTAGCGTTCTAATTCAAAGTTTTCAAGTTTGATGGAGAAAGGTAACTCTATCAGCTTCGCTCCCACACGGATATCTATATGTACACCATTGAGTTCCATCTGCTTTATTTTTCCCATTTTACCTTGATATGGACGTGTAGTAATAATCTGACTTTTATCTCCTACACTTACTTTCCATTGCATATACTCCGCCTGTCCCCTTTGCGTTTTAATATCTTGAGAGTCCAATTTTAAAATAGCTTTTTCATGTATATCTTTTAAAACGATGGCATTCGGTCCAAATCGGTATAACATTCTGTTCTTAAACTCATTTTCACCTGCCTTCAATTCAGCAGAGCTTCTATCGTTCATATTGAGTGTCTTCAGTATAAAGGGGAAATGTACTTTATAGCCGGCACCGTCTTCTTTGATGAGAAAAGTAGGTTTATCAGTCGTAGGTTCGATGTCATATCCTAGATAAAAACCGCCAAAATCTTTTCTTTCACCTTTGGCTATATAGTATATCTCACCTTTTTGACCTGTTGAGATTTTCAGTTCTAAAAGCTTTTTTCCTTCTTCCGATGGTACTGCTTTTTCCTGTGCTGTGGGTAAATACTTGAGTAATTCTACTTTTACTTTTTTATCTCCAACCATTACACTCTCAGTTAAAATATTATCCGTCATAGTCGAAAAGTAAAGCTCTTTTTCAAGTGTAGCACTCTTATCGCCCTCTGTGGCATGTATTTGCAGAACCTTTGCATCTGAGACCATCGTATGACTTGAATCGCCTTCACGTATATGCATGATACCTTCATATCCTATGTAACGTGTCACAAGTGCCCCTAATGCAATAACAAGAAAAGAGAAATGGAAAAGGAAAACAGCAGGTTTGGTTTTATAGCTTTTATATTTGATGATATTGTAAACAAGGATAGCCACAAAATAGCCCAAAAAGACTTCAAACCATTGTGCTTTATAGATCAGTGCCCTTGCTGTTTGCGTACCATAGTCATTTTCTATAAACGTTGCGATCCCGACCAATGCACCAAATGCAAACAACATAAACACAGCCATTTTCATGGAAAAAATATACTTCATCTCTCACTTCCCCTTGTCAATTAAGT
>JBFEKK010000070.1:0-5082 GCA_041552675.1 Sulfurovum sp. | reverse complement strand
TTATTATAGCTTATCATCCACAAAACTCTGTACCTCACACTACCTTTATCCTACTAGAGATAGTATTACAAGTCCTCCGAAATATAGAACAAGCAAAGCTACACTTTCCAAACCAATGTTCCCTGGCCCATGACGTTCGCGATATATCAGTCCCATAAGAAGTACACTGGTCATCAACATCGAGTTGGCAAGCCAGAACTGCTCTGCACTTGAGACATCAGCGTAGATTGGCCCTTCACGGTAAGCAATATCTGATGCGGCAATAAAAAGTGTGTCAAATGCATTGCCTCCGATAATGTCTCCTACTGCTAAATTAAGTGCACCCATACGCACTGCAGTAATGGCGACTACAAGTTCAGGAATAGATGTCGACACAGCTGTAAATATACCACCGACGATTCCATGGGATAAACCTGCATTTTCTCCAAGAGGTATAGCCAGCTGTGCAAGTGACCAACCTGCCAAAGCAACTACTGTTCCGTAGCAGGTAAAGCGTATCCAAAGCTTCCAAAGGTGATGGCCATGACGATGACTCTTGTCTTCAGCTTCTGATGAAGTATCTTTTGTTTTTCTTGGAAGCCACATCGGGGTTTTATGTGTATGCGCCAAAAGATGTACACCAAATATATAAATAATGATTAAAACGATTGTAGCAGGATGAATACTGAAGATACTGATCGTCGGAACTGATAATGCTAATGCATGTATGGCCAACAATGTAAGAAGGAAGGAGGACATAAAAAGATTTTCAGCCGATGCAGCTGCATGTTCAAGGTTCGCACGTCTATAAGTTATATCAGCCAAAGCAAGAAATGCGGTTTGAGCAGCAATACCTCCTAATCCATTACTCACTGCTAGCTCTGCATATCCTGAAGCCGCAGCGGAGACAGATGTTGTAATACCTGACAATGATGTAGATGCACCAATAAACACTGCACCCATAAGTGCTTCACCTAATCCAGTACTTTGAGCGAGATCACGGGCAGTTTTGGTCATCTTGATACCGAACCATCCAATAATTACAGTAACGATAGTGAAGGCTGAAATTATCAATGCCAACGGCCAACTACAAAAATCTATCAACTTATCCTCCTAGGATAATTAGCGATGATCTCTCAATCTTTCCTTAGATTTATGATCTACATCATACATAAGAGTTACTAGTATTACTTACATTTGACTTTATACATAACTCTTACGAAATGAATTGTTTTTAGTATACACTATTTTAGACTTAATGTAAAAAAGATTTCTTGAAATTGTGATGGTCCGTATAGTGGATAAAAGCCTTATGAAAATTTATTTTATCTCATCAACATTTTCTTTTTAAGTGCGAGTCTAATCAATTTTGTTGCTTCATATCCTATAAAGTTTCCTCAAGTGCATGTTCTAAAATTTAAGCGTTGTTTGCCAAGCTGACTTTGAACGCCCCTTTTCATATCCTACTTGATACAGTGCTTTCATATACTTTTTGTCAAAAAACTTTTCCAAAGGTACATCAAAACTCTTTGGTACATTGGTTATATGTACATGAAATCCATCACGTTTAGCAAGTGAGGTGATATTGACCAGATCACCCAGACCATGGTATTTTGTCAGGGTATAAAATGACCGCTCTGCAATATCAGCGAGTGAAAGAGAAACAGGTTTATACTCAGGGTCTACCTTGGTATTTCGTATCAGCCACATGTTTTTTTGAGGATGCATATGCAACATACGCTGTAGCTTTCGAATATCCAGATCACGAGGATAGACAAATATCTGTCTGGTTACACCACCGTCTACATGTACTTCCTGGTGCCTCTTTCCATTGATCACCACATCTATTAGTACCGGTGGAAAGGCTCCTGGAATGGAAGCTGAGGCCAACATGATATCTCTGATAAGTTTTGGGGCATCCGAACGACCACTTAAAGCAATTTCAGTGATCTCCCAAACAACTGGGCGCTGTGCATCAAGATTGGTAGTACCAATCTGCAACAAGCGCCCCTTTCTTGCCTCTTTTGCTAACTCCGCTACGAAAGCGTCATTTATCTCTTCAGTGAGAATCTTTCTAAGTGGTGCTGTATCCCCCAGTGAAGCACCAAAGAGTGCTTCCATCGGTGATAATAAGACGATGTTCTTCTGAGAGGATTCTGTATAGAGCTTCTGTAGAACCTTATCATACTTTTGTCCCAAGAATGCAAAAGGAGCTATCAGTGCACCGGTAGAAATACCTGTCACCACTGTGAATTGAGGTCTGTCGCCACTTTCACTCCAACCCTTCAAGAAACCCGCACCATACGCACCGTCCTCAGCACCACCGGAAAGGGCAAGTACATCTATTCTTTTACGAAAACTTTTATTGGCTCCGAGTCTCTTAATATTTGGTCTTGTATAGGTATCATATGTTATTTTATCACCCCAGTAGCGTATCTGTTTATATCCTGCAACATTTGCTTTTTGATACTCTTTAATACTTGGAGCTTCATAGGTACGTGACTTGGCTGAACAGGCAGTTAGTAGCAATGACAATGTAACAATACCAATAAGCCTAACATATATAACTGGGAACATACCAAACATTAAAACTCCTTTTGATTGCCCTATACTATACTATTTTTGTTTTAGTATCTCTTCATGCCTACTTTCGATACTATTGTTTTATTTTCTTTTATAGTTACCATGAATATTATGATAAATGAATGCATAGAGTAGCTTGAGAAGTAAAAAGTAACAATAAACTTGATTTATAGTTCATTTGCAAAGTCTTATATAAGACTTTGAGGTATGAACATGAATTAGATCAATAAGATCTATTATTTAGTCTCTTTGATCACTTCAAAAGCATCGATAGGCTCTTCAAAGGCGATGAAGAGCACACATGGTTCCTCACCTTTTTCACAATAGGCTGTATGTGGATGTTTGGATGGACCATAGGCATACATACCTTTTGTCAGTCGTTCACTCTCCTGGTTGTCATAGGTAACTGTCATACTTCCTGATACCAGTATCATGCGTTCTGCTGAAGTATGCCAGTGATGCGGGATAGGATAATCAGCTGGAACTTTAAAGAAAATATCTAGATTCTCTTTGGCAGGATCACCATGCAGTACGGCTATCTTGCATACTTCACCGAGAAATGCAGGACAGGGTCCCCACTTAAGGGATTTATCGTGATGTGAAAAGCTAAGTGCCGGACCACCTGCAACTGTATCACTTATACATAGTGATGTAAAAACAAACAAACTTAATAGTATTTTTCTTAACATCTTCTCTCTCCTTTTATTTGGTATTATTCACAGTACTCAAGCTACGTGTAATGTATATGTAAAAGTAAAATTGAACTTATAAAACTGAAGACTTTATCACCATCAATTTCTCTTTACTCATCTCTTCCATTGAATAAGGGATGCCACCCAGTCCCAAACCTGACGCTTTAGCCCCACCAAACGGCATCCAATCAACCCTGAAAGCCGTATGGTCATTCACCATCACAGTAGTGCCGTTGAGACGCTTAACCGCCAGCAAGGCTGTGTCAATATTTTTAGTAAATACTGCTGCTTGAAAAGAGTATTCAAGACTATTGGCTTCTTTAAAAGCATCTTCAATATCACTATAGGGGTAAATACAGACAACCGGACCAAAAATTTCTGAGGTACTTACCTTAGCATCATGCGGTGGATCTAAAAGTACTGTGGCTTCAAAACAGCTTTCAGAAATACGTTTACCGCCACAAAGTACTTTTGCTCCTCCGGAAATCGCTTCATTGACCCATGACGATATTCTATTGACTTCATTGTGTGAAATGAGTGGCCCCACCTCAGTTTTGGGATCAAGAGGGTCACCAACAATCAGCTTTTGCGCTGCCTGTGCTAATTTCAAACCCACTTCATCACAAATATCTTTATGGACATAGATACGTTGCACGGAGACACAGACTTGGCCTGCATGATAAAATCCACCTTTGGCCAAAGCGGGGATCAATTCTTCCATATTGGCATCGGCTTCAACGATAACAGGTGCGACACCTCCATGTTCAAGGCCCACACGGGTACCTGGAGAGACTTTTGAGTTCAGATACCATCCAACAGCACCTGAACCAATAAAGGTCAAATAGTCTATCTTGGGGCTTGTAGCGAGATACTGCGCTACTTCTCTGTGACAGACCACTACTTGACACCACGCTTTAGGCAATCCTGCTTCATATAAAATTTTGACAAAATTAATGGCGGACATAGGTGTAGACTCTGATGGCTTAATAATAACAGGCGATCCCACTGCTATAGCCGGAACGGTTTGATGTACAGCAAGGTTTAACGGATGGTTAAATGCTGAAATTGCGGCAACCACACCAATAGGCTCTTTCATAGTATATGCAATACGATTCACAGAACTTGCTGTATGACCCATGGCTATCTCTTTTCCCTCAAAAACACCCATATGTTCAATAGCAAGTTTTACACCATTGATGGCACGTTCCACTTCAACCTTTGAATCCATATAAGGTTTACCGCCTTCACTGGCTGCTATAAGAGTGAGTTCCTCTATGCGGCTGCTCATGATCTCGACCGTTTTCTCTAAAATAGCGATACGTTCATATTTAGGCAACCACATCTCCTGATTTTCATATACTTTACGGGCACGATCTAAAGCCAGATCAATATCTTCCTCATTTGAAAGGGGTATCTCATCCAATACCTTTCCGTCAAAGGGTGACTCTACTTTAATACTGTTCATACTGTCTACTCCTAAAATTATTTATCAGTTTTATGGTTTAAATTTATACCAAACAGGTTTTATTTTTGAGTAACTCATTTAAAATTTCATGATTTAAACTATAGTCTACCGCCAGATCGATCAGATGTACACCTTTAGTGTCAATAACATGATCTAAAATAACTCCAAAGTCGCTACAGGAAGTTGGTCTATACCCTATAGCACCATACGCTTGAGCATATCGGACAAAGTCCGGATTTTTATAATCTAATCCAAAATTCTCAAATCCCATACCTTCCTGTTTCCATTTTATCATACCATAGGCACTGTCATTTAAAATGATGACTATAAGATCTAACTCCAGTCGTACCGCAGTTTCCAACT
>JBFEKK010000069.1:0-5163 GCA_041552675.1 Sulfurovum sp. | reverse complement strand
GTGGAATCCGGATTTTCCACAGATGCAGTTTCTCCCAAAAAAGCTGTAGGTTTATGGCAGTTCATGCCTGAAACGGCAAAAGATTATAATCTGACTGTATGCCACAGCTATGATGAACGGTGTGATACGGTCAGTGCTACATCTGCAGCGATAGAGTATCTCAATAAACTGCATAAACAGTTTGGCAAATGGTATTTATCGGCAATGGCTTACAATTGTGGTGAAGGTTGTGTAAGCAGAGCCATTAAACGTGCAGGAACAGATGAGTTAAGTGTTTTGATCGATAGAAATTTGAAATATCTGCCTCGTGAAACACGTCAGTATATGAAAAAAATTCTTCTTCTTGCTATGATAGGTGAAAATTACACTTTAGACTTTAGTCATGACACGAATGATACGTTGGAACACTCTCTTATACAGGTTAACGTACTTGCCGGAACACCACTCAAAGAAATTGCCAGATTATTAAATATGAAGGAAGAAAAACTTTTAACTCTGAACAAAAGTTTAAAAGACGGTAGAGTACCTAGAGAGAAATCTACTTACAAAATCACTATTCCTATAGAAAAAGTGTATGCTTTTTACTTGCGATATCAGATACCTGGTAAAAAGAAAGTCTTTAAGTCACATATGATCTCTCACCATGTCGCATTAGGAGAAACCGTAGAGAGTATTGCTAAATTGTATGAAGTTGATGCAGACGAGATCATCACTGCTAATCATTTAAAAAATGATTTTCTTGTATTGGATAGTTTGCTAGTGATTCCTGTAAACAAGAAAACATTTGATAAAATATTAAAATAATAATTTATTATATTTTTTCATATATAAAAGGGAAGAAATGATGAAAAAAAATCTACTTGATATATCTATCCGTATAGCGCCTTTTATTTTTTTGTTGATGCTCAGTAGTTATTGGACTTATAGAGAATGGGAAAGATTTGATCCTACTGATACAGGGCTCTTTGTCTCTTTGCTAATGATTGTTGTGTTGAGTGCATTGACCATAGGATATGTATGGTTTGATTACCTTAAAGAAGAAAGGAAAAATAAGGCGCTTCTATCTGTGCTAAACCGTATCAATAACCTGTCAGAAAATGATAAGGTAATCAATGTGCAACAAAGAGAAGAAATTTATAGTTATATTGACCAGAGTTTTTCTCGTTTACATGAAAAAGGAAAGCAAATTGAAGATGAAGCAGAGGCAAAAAGTCAATTTTTATCCACCATGTCCCACGAAATTCGTACACCACTCAATGGGATTATAGGTTTTACAAAACTGCTTAAAGAGATGGGGGCAACAGAAGAACAAGAAGAGTTTATCTCATTGATAGAAAATTCTTCAAACAATCTTATCTCTATTGTGAATGATGTTTTGGACCTTTCTAAAATGAATGCAGAAAAAATGGAGATCGAATATATACCTTTTAATTTATTCGAGACCATCGATCTGACTGTAGCATCTTTTGCTCAAATGGCAGATCAAAAAGATATTGAGTTCGGTGTGTTGGTTGATCCAACTTTATCCCCTTATTTAATTGGGGATCCTACAAAACTTTCTCAAATATTGACAAATCTTATAGGGAATGCCATTAAATTCACGGATGCCTATGGTAAGATCAATCTTTTTGTTGAAGGGGTCAGCAGTGACAAAGATCACACAACATTAAAGTTTTCTGTGAGTGACAGCGGTATTGGACTGACGGATGAACAAAAAAAGACCATTTTTGAAGCCTATGGACAGGCGACGGCAGGCACAAGTCGTAAATATGGCGGTACAGGACTTGGACTTACTATATCACGTAAAATGGTTCAGCTTATGGGTGGAGAACTTGAAGTTGAAAGTCAAGAAAATGAAGGAACGACTTTCTTCTTTACCTTATCATTAGAAAAAAACAAAGACCATGAACCTAGTATCTATACAGACTTTTCTGATCTGTCTGTAGGTCTTGCCCTTCCTGTAAAGAGTATTAACCGTCAGTTAGATATTAATCTTCAAACCTATATACAACACTTGGGTGCAAGATTTTCTTTCTACTATTATGAAGACCTTTTTGAGTCTGATAGACCTGCAACCTTACCTGATATTATGATATTTGATCATCACTATGCGAGGTTGGCAGGGGAATTGGAACAGTGTGCTGCTTTGGAATGCAAATCTGTACTTTTGACAAATGGTAGTTTAAGAGCACGTGTAAATCCCCAACAACATCATTTTACTGATGTGGTTCTTACGCCTGTCAGTCTAGCAAAAACAATCAGAATTTTAACGAATGCAAGTGAGCAAAAGAAAGAAAAAATACTTACCTCAGATACAGTAGAAAATACCGAACAGTTTCAAGGACTTCATGCGCTGGTGGCAGATGACAATAAGATCAACTGTAAACTCATAAAGATCATTTTGGAAAACCTTGGTTTAGAAGTTACTGTGGTTAATGATGGGAAAGATGCTGTTGAGATGTCTAGAAAAAATGACTATGACATTATATTTATGGATATTCAAATGCCTATTATGGATGGAGTCGAAGCCTGTAAACATATTTTACAGCATGAATCAGAACATCATTTGAAACATGTCCCTATCATTGCACTCACTGCAAATACTTCCTCAGGAGACAAAGAAAAATATATGGCTAAAGGTATGGATGATTATGCAGTTAAACCATTAGATATAGAAGCGTTAAAAATGATTATCACAGAGCATTGTAAGTCTTAGTATATCAAGCAAAAACAAAGTCAAATAAAGTGATAATATCTACCTAAATATAAATGCATCCACGAGGTATTATGAAGAGAGTTGTATCCCCAATATTATTGATCACTATTTTGGGGATAAGTACCCTTTTTACGGGGTGTGGACCGGAACCTAAAGAGGCTAAATCCACAAAATATACAAGTGCAGCGAGACATAAAGCTACCATGCGTTCCTATAAGGTATTAGGCAAACGTTACAATCCAACATATGTTGAAGTGGGACAGGTTATGCATGGAATCTCAAGCTGGTATGGACCTAACTTCCATGGTAAACAGACAAGTAATGGTGAAGTCTATAATATGCATTCAAGAACCGCGGCACACAAAACATGGCCTATGGATACGATGGTAAAAGTAAAGAACCTGCAAAACGGTAAAAGTACGATTGTGCGTATTAATGACAGGGGACCTTTTGTGAGAGGCCGAATCATCGACTGTAGTTATACAGCCGGGAAAGAGATAGGACTTGACAAAATGGGGATCGCTAAAGTTTCTATAGAAGTAGTCGGATTTGCAGGAAAAGTTGAGTCAGCTGCAGCGATAGCCAGACAGAAAAGAGAGCATACGCAAAAACGTATAGTGCTCTCTAATTTCGGTGTACAAGTGGGTGCGTTCAGACGCCATGAAGGTGCCAAAGTATATCAAAGAAAATATAGCGCTTTATATAGACGCTATAATACCATCATAAGACGTTTTGATGATATAGATGGCGCGCCGCTAAACCGTGTATGGCTTATGGGCTTCAGGTCTGAAGAAGAAGCGAGGGACTTTAAAGCTCATAATGACCTTGAGGGTGCATTTATCGTAAGAAATTAATCAAAGTAGGAAGAAAGATGATAGAAGTAACAAGAGAAACCAAAGAGACACAAATTTCAGTCAAACTCAACCTTTATGGTTCAGGGAAAGCAAACATTAATACAGGTGTGGGATTTTATGACCATATGCTCGAAGCATTTACAAAACATGCACATATAGATATGGAAGTAAGTTGTACGGGTGATACACATATAGATGACCATCATACGGTTGAGGATGTGGGTATCGTCATAGGTCAGGCACTTAAAAAAGCTATCTATCCTGTACAGAGCATAGAGCGTTTTGGTAATGCAACTGTGGTTATGGATGAAGCAAGTATTACCTGTGATATAGATCTGTCGAACCGTGGGTATCTTGTCTTTGAACTTCCTATCGGTGGTAAAGTAGGGGACTTTGATGTGGAGCTTGTGGAAGAGTTTTTTAAAGCGTTTGCATTTAATCTTCCTTTGACACTTCACCTTATCTATAACCGTGGTAAAAACAAACATCACATTATCGAGGGTGCATTTAAAGCACTTGCTGTGGCGCTTCGTAGAGCGGTAACAGTGAATGAAAATGCTGGTATTCCAAGTACAAAGGGTGTACTGTGAGTATTGAATTAATTGTACTTGATGTAGATGGTACCATGACAGACAGTCATATCACTTACAGTGAACATGGCGATGAGATCAAGTCTTTTAACGTTAAAGATGGTTTAGCTATCGCTTCATGGAGAAAACTTGGTAAGCAGGTAGCTATTATTACGGGAAGATCTTCAGCAATTGTAGCACGACGTGCAAAAGAATTGCATATAGAACATTTTTATCAGGGGATAGATAATAAAAAAGAGGTCTTGGAATCACTCTTAGAAAAGCTTGATCTCACCATGGACAATGTAGCAGCCATAGGAGATGATCTTAATGACCTGCCAATGTTGAATGCAGCCAAAATTTCATTTGTGCCAAGAGATGCAAGTGCTTATGTAGATAAGATTGCTACTGTAGTGCTTTCTAAAAGAGGTGGAGATGGTGCTGTACGTGAAATGATAGAACATCTCATTGTTAAAGAAGGACTTGAAAAGAAGTATCTGGAGCTATGGGAATAAAATTACAATATGTATTGACCATTACAATCATCGGGATCATATCAGGATCCCTCATGCTAAAATTACGTAATACACCTGTAACAACTAAAGTGTTTACCAAAGAAGTTGAATTTACAAATACCACTTTGATAGAAGTAGATACAGAGAACATAAAAAGTCGGGTATATACTACGTATGGGGTCAGGGGCAAAAATGTTTTGACATTAGATAACATCGTTTATTTAAGTGATAAGATAGAGTCTCTTTCTGCCAATAAAGCTAGACTTAAAGGTGATTTTCTTTACTTGGATGGTGATGTTGTTCTGCAGGAAAAAGATGGCTATAAGTATAAAACAGAACATGCCTTTTACAATAAAAATACTGAAATTTTACACATCACATCACCTTTTACCGGCGTGAAGGGGCAAAATATAATTGAGGGAGAAAGTATGGAGTATAATATACGTGAAAAAAAGGCTACAGGTACGACTGTTGGTACAGTCTTTTATACACCAGACAAGTAATATCAT
>JBFEKK010000068.1:0-5205 GCA_041552675.1 Sulfurovum sp. | reverse complement strand
CAGGAGTGAGATCCTTTATCCTGATCTGTTTTGTAGCTATAGGGTTGCTTCATAGTGCATCAACCACTACGAAGATCGAAAAGTCTAAAGAAAACCTCTCTGCTGCATCGGCGGCTAAAAAAAAGACAAGCAGGCAGTTGAATAAAATTGCCAAGGACATACAAGCTGCAGAGAAGGATATTGTCAATCTTGAAAAGAAAATAGGTGAACTTGAAATAGATCAAAAAAAATCAGAAGAAAAGTATGCAGCGTTAAAAACCGAACTCATTAAATCTGAAAAAGAGTTAGCGATGACTAGTCAGGCTTTAGAAGAAAAACATAAGGAGTTCATCTCTTTGCTTTCGGAACAATTTTCTATCGTTTTTGCCATGGATAAAGCACATGAACCCACCGAAGAATCAATACTTTCTCACGAAGTCTACATTGCCTATAAAAATCATAATACCAAAATGTTAGCTGCCCTAAGGACAGATATAGAAAAGCTTAAAAAGCAGAAAGATGATAAAGTGTATTTACGCAATAAAACCAAAAATGAGATTGGGCGTATTGTTAAAAAAAGAGAGGATTATGCGCAAAAAAAGTTAGCAAAAGAAAAGTTACGTAAAAAGCTTGCTGCTGATGAAGAAAAATACAATGCAAAACTTGCAAAGATAGTGGACAAACAGAACTCTCTTCGGTCTACACTGGCAAAACTGAATATCTTACATACACAAGAAGTCAATGAAGCACGTAAGAGAGCTGAAGCTGAGAAAGAAGCGATGCGTCTTGAAAAAGAGAGACAAAGAGAGATACGTGAAGCAAAAGCATTGGCACGTATCAATGCAAGAAAAGCCCAAGAAGCCTTGCAACAAGCAAAAACAGAACAAGAGAGAAAAAAAGCGCGTTTAGCTGCATCTGAAGCGAAGAAAGCTGAACAAAAAGTGTATAAAGAGAGTGAAAAAGTGCGACAGGTAAACTCTTCTTATCAAAAGTCTAAAACCTATGCATACAGAGGTGGAAAAACAATATCTCCATTACCAGGAGCAAGGCTCATCAAAAAGTTTGGTACCTATGTGGATCCTATTTATAAGATCAAGATCTTTAATGAGTCTATTACGCTAAAATCGCCTGTAGCAAACTCAAAAGTACAAAATATATTGAACGGGAAAGTAGTATTTGCCGGAAAAAGCAGTATGCTGGGCAATGTCGTGGTTGTTTCTCATAGCAGTAAGATACATACAGTCTATGCAGGACTTTCTAAAATTGCTCCTACCATACATGTGGGGGCAAAGATACAAAAAGGATATGTGGTAGGAAAAGTCAATGAAAAACTCATTTTTCAAGCCACAAAAGACTCTAAGCATATTAACCCATTGAAGCTGATAACCATATAGGCATTTAAGAGTTTAAACGCCTCCTAAACCACAATTAGATATAATCGCGAAATTATATAAAGGTGCATCTGTGACTAAACGAGTATTGGTGAAATTTTCTGGTGAAGCATTAGCGGGTGAAGAAGGGTATGGTATTGATACTCAGATTCTTAATTTTATTGCAGGTGAGATCAAAGACCTTGTAGACAATGGCGTTGAAGTCGGTATCGTTGTAGGCGGTGGTAATATCATTCGTGGTGTGACGGCTGCTGCAGATGGTATCATTAAAAGAACATCTGGCGATTATATGGGGATGTTGGCTACGGTGATCAATGGTGTGGCTATTCAAGAAGCATTGGAACATGCAGGCCTTGAAGCAAGACTTCAGTCTGCCATAGACATGCAAGAGATAGGTGAAGCGTTTATTGTACGTCGAGCAAGAAGACATTTAGAAAAAGGACGTGTTGTGGTATTTGCCGGTGGTACAGGTAACCCATACTTTACAACAGATACCGCTGCAACCTTGAGAGCATCAGAGATAGAATCTGATCTTCTTATTAAAGCAACCAAAGTAGATGGTGTTTATGATAAAGATCCAAATAAGTTCGATGATGCGGTAAAACTTGATACTTTATCGTATGATCAAGCATTAGCAGATAATATTAAGGTTATGGATGATACTGCTATTGCTTTGGCTAAAGAGAATGGATTACCTATTGTTGTGTGTAACATGTTTGAAAAAGGTAATCTTCTTGCAATTGTCAAAGGTGACATGAGCCTTTGTTCAGTTGTAAAATAGAGAATGAAATAATAAAGGAAAAAATATGAGAACAGAACAATTAACAGCAAAAGCGCTTGAAAAAGTTGATTTTGATAAATACCTTCTTGCAAATGCAGTGGGAAAAAGAGCTGAAGCTATCGCTAACGGTGCTGAAGTACTTTTAGATATCGATACATCTAGCATGAAATATTCAGATATTGCACTGCAAGAAATAGCTGAAGGTAAAATCACTGTAAGCCTCGAAGGTTAAACCCCTTTGGATGCTTTTCTAGATAAAGCTAAAAACATAAATACTATAGAAGCGGCAAGTGCCCTTCTTTGGGAAGAAATCCCAGCTCCTCTACCTGCAACAACCAAAGCACTGGAACATTCACTCGAAGCACATAAAGGACAAACACGTAAAAGTGGAGAGCCTTATATCGTCCATCCCATTTTGGTAGCAGCGATCACTGCGAAGATATCTAATGATGAAATGATGGTACAGGCTGCCCTTTTGCACGATGTTGTTGAAGATACACATTATACGATTGAAGAGCTGGAACGTGAATTTGGGTATGATGTTGCACATATGGTTGAGGGACTCACTAAAATCGTCGAGATACGTGATGAAGAATTGGTGCCTTCAGGTTCGGATGAAAGATTGATCAACTCTGCACTTACATTCCGAAAAATGCTTATTGCATCCATCAAAGATGTTCGTGTACTGGTTATTAAACTTTGTGACAGATTACACAATATGATCACACTGGATGCACTGAGTTTCGAAAAACAAAAACGTATTTCCGAAGAGACACTTGTTGTCTATGCACCTATTGCACATAGATTGGGTATCTCCAGACTTAAAAATCATTTGGAAGATTTGAGTTTCCGTTATATCTACCCTGAAGATTATAAGAGCATAGATATGTATATGAAGTCTAATGCACAAAATTTGAAGTTTAAACTCAATGCCTTTATTCAAAATGTAAAAGATACAATGGTAAAAGACGGGTTTGATGAAGATGATTTTGAGATTATCGGAAGGGTAAAACATTATTATTCTATCTATTTAAAGATGCACCGTAAAGGTGTGAGTATAGAAGAGGTATTGGATCTACTGGCGGTCCGTATCATTGTGAAAAAACCGATAGACTGTTACAGGGTTCTGGGACTTGTGCACTTGAGGTTTACGCCTCTGATATCCAGGTTTAAAGATTATATAGCAGTACCTAAAGAAAATGGCTATAAGACCATTCATACCACATTGTTTTCTGAAGAAGGGATTGTTGAAGCGCAGATACGAACTGTAGAGATGCATAGACTAGCAGAGTATGGTGTTGCTGCACACTGGAAATACAAAGGTGGAGATAGCAGTGTAAATCTGGCATGGTTAGAGAGTTTACATTATCAAAATGAATCCATAGAAGAGTTCTATGAGTTGGCTAAACAAGATCTTTTCTCCGAAGATATTACCGTGTTCTCACCTAAAGGGGATTATTATACGTTACCTAAAGGGTCAGTAGCACTTGATTTTGCCTATGCAGTTCACTCTCAAGTTGGCGCCAATGCAGCAGAAGCTTTGGTCAATAAGCAAAAAGTACCACTCTTGACCATTTTAAAAAATGGGGACATTGTGAATATTATCAAAGATAATGAAGCCCACTTGTACTGTTCATGGCTTGATACAGTGAAAACATCCAAAGCTAAAGAGGGTATAAGAAGCTCTTGTAGAGCCAGAATAAAAGAGTCAGATACCTTAAGTGCATACAATATTTTGGGAACATTGTTTTCTCAAGAGAGCAGTGCCATGAAAGACCTTTTAGAAAGTATGGATCATAATGATTCCATTTATAAATTACCGGTTCAACTTGATTATTATAAAGAGACCATACATAAAGTGGCAGATTACATGGGTACCAAAGTAGTGCGTTTTTGGGAATTGCTTAAAAAAGGGTATAAAAAACCGTATATTAAAGAGTTAGATCACTTTAGATTCTTTACGAACAAGCCTATAGATGGTGTAGAGTTTGATTATTGCTGCCATCCTAAAGTTGGTGACCAGATCGTTGCATTTTATAAGGGTAGTAAAGCTATTATACACCACAAATTATGCAAGAAAGCCTACAATAAAATCTTAGAAGGTCAAGAGATGGTCTATGTGAGTTGGAGTGGTTCCAAACTCTCTAGATACAGACTCACCATAAGTCTTCAAAACAAAAAAGGTATTTTGGCAGATCTATTAGTGAAACTTTCTGATCTTAATCTCAACATTCTGAGTATAGAATTGGGTATTAGAAATTCAGAACAAGCAGAGTTTTGTCAAATAGAAGTTGAGAGCAATGAGTCTAAAAAACAACTTCTTGCAGAAAAAATTTCACGTCAGTTTAAATTGATAGAGATCATTAGTTTAGACGACGCATATAATAAATAAATAGAGGGTAAGTAAAAATGGTACAAAAAGCATTAGAAGAGATAAGTAGAGGTACTGCAGAAGTCATAGATATGGAACGTATTGAGAAATTGGTTTCAAAATATTATGATGATGGCAGTACCTATACAGTTAAGGCGGGATTTGACCCTACAGGTGCTGATCTGCATTTGGGACATACTGTACTTCTTCAAAAGCTCAGAACATTTCAAAACCACGGTGGAAGAATACAACTTCTCATCGGTGATTTTACTGCAACGATAGGTGATCCTACCGGTAAGAGTGAAACAAGAAAAATACTTGATAATGAAACCATTATGGCCAATGCAAAAACGTATCAGGAACAGGTTTTTAATATTCTGGATGAGAGTAAGACAGACGTAGTATTTAATTCTACTTGGCTCAATCAACTGGGTGCTGCCGGGATGGTTGCATTGACAACAACTTTTAGTGTAGCACGTATGCTTGAACGTGATGATTTTACAAAACGTTTTAGAAGTGAACAAAGTATTTCCATCTCAGAATTTTTATATCCATTGCTTCAGGGGTATGATTCTGTCGAACTCAAAAGCGATATTGAGATCGGTGGAACCGATCAGAAATTCAACCTTTTGATGGGAAGACACCTTCAGCGTGTATACAATGTAGGAAAAGAACAAGCTGTT
>JBFEKK010000067.1:0-5328 GCA_041552675.1 Sulfurovum sp. | reverse complement strand
GAACTTTTAGTGATCTTAAGGCTTGTATCTTGAATGAGTCCTGCTTCACCTAAGAAACGGCTCTTGTCTATCATTTTACGTCGGCCTTTATAAAAACGACTGTCGACATAACACAGAGTAAGATCTGATTTCGCTCTAGTGATCGCTACATAGCCTAGACGACGTTCTTCTTCCATGTTAGAACCTTCACCTAGCAGAGGGAAGAACTCTTCTTCAAGTCCTATAACAAAAAGGTGTTCAAATTCCAGTCCTTTGGCCGCATGGATACTCATGATGGTAATAGTGTTTTCTTCAACCTGGTCTTGGTCACTTTGTAGTGAGATGTCATTGAGAAACTCATCAAGTGTAAGGTCAGGGTTTTTGATCACTGCATCTCTGAAGTATCCATAAAACTCATCTATATTCAAGATACGGTCAAAGCCGTCCACCATACTGGCATAATGGTCTTTAAGTTTGATACGTTCTTCAAAGTAAGTGATAAAGTTACCAAGTTCATTTTCCAAGGCTTCTTGTAAAAACTTGATGTCTTCGACAAGTTCACCCAAAGCAGTGGTTACTTTTTTACTAATGACAGAAGGGAGTTCCACTTGGACCGATTTATTTATATACTCAAATATTGACATTTTATGATCAAATGCAGCTTTTTGAAGCTTCTCTATTGAAGCTTTTCCAATACCTCTTTTGGGTTTGTTGATAATACGTATAAGAGAGAAGTCGTCATGTGGATTTGAAAGCACTCTTAAGTAGGAGATGAGGTCTTTGATCTCTGCACGTTCATAAAAGCGCATACCTCCGATCAGTTTGAAGCCTAAACCAGCTTTTGTAAAACCCTCTTCAAGTGAACGTGAGAGTGCATTGATACGGTAAAGTACTGCTATCTCATCTGGGTCTGCACCCTCATCAAGCAGTTTTTGGATCTCATGTGCAATGGCCTTGGCTTCCATAGATTCATCAAGTGAGTGAAGGAGCTTGACCTCTTGACCTGTTCCTTTATGTGAAGTGAGCTTTTTACCCAGACGTGTGGAGTTGTGTTCTATGAGCGTATTTGCAGCTTTGAGTATGGGTTCAGTGGAACGGTAATTTGTTTCAAGTTTGACTGTTTTACACGTCTCAAAGTTATTTGCAAACTCTAAGATATTACGAATGTTTGCACCTCTCCATCCGTAAATACTCTGATCATCATCACCTACCACACAGAGATTGTTATGTTCGGAGGAAAGCAGTTCAAGGAGCTGGAATTGCAGTTCATTGGTATCCTGGTACTCATCTACCATGATGTACTGGTATCGCTGGCTTGTCTCTTTTCTGAGCGCATCATTCTCACTGAGTATCTTGTGGGTGAGCATAAGAAGGTCATCAAAATCTACAAGGTTGTTCTCTTCAATATTCGCTTGGTATTTGACATAAATATTGGCGATTTGTTTGTAGTCAGGAAGCTCAGCTTTTTCTAGAACCACTTCAGGGGAGAGAAGTGAGTTTTTATATTTTGAGATCTCAGAAGCAATAAATGAGATGTTGAGATCTACTTTTAATTCTTTGGCTATGGAACGTAAAAGACGTTTTTTATCATCACTGTCTATGATCACAAAGGCATTGCTTCTACCCAATTTTTCGATATGAAATTTTAAAAAGAGCAAGCCAAATTTGTGAAAGGTACATAAAAGTGGAGGGTAAGAGACTTTTTCTGGCATCAGTTTAAGAGCACGCTCACGCATTTCCGCAGCAGCTTTATTGGTAAATGTAAGTGTTAAAGTGTTTGCGGGATCAATACCTACTTCACCTACAAGGTAAGCAAGTCTGGTCGTTAGTGTTTTGGTCTTTCCACTGCCCGCTCCTGCAAGGATAAGCATAGCACCGTCAATATGTTCAACGGCCTCACGCTGTGATGGGTTTAATGCATTTAAAATTGTTTCCATAAAAATTATTGTGCTCCTATATAGTATTAATTATACCTTTTAATTGATTAGAAGTGCCATAAAGGAAAAATTGGAATTTTATGACAAGAGTAAATAAAATCATTCTAATAAGAACAACTTATGTTTAATTAAGTATAATTAGATATAATAACTTTCTTAATTTATTTATGTATATATTTAAGAATTAATTTAGAGCTAAGGACATTATTAAATGTTAAAAGATTTTGTAAAATTAGAAACATTTTTAACTGTAGCGCGTGAGAGAAGTTTTTCTAAAGCTTCTGCAAAGTTAGGAATTTCACAACCGGCTGTTACACAGCAGATCAAATTTATTGAAAAATATCTTGGGTGTAAGGTGATCGAACGTAAAAAGAATGGTATTAAATTAACCAATGAGGGTGAAGAGCTATACAAAATAGCTACAAGACTTGAAAAAGAGATACTCTCTTCAGAACAGGATATACTTAAGATCATAAACAAAGAGATCACATTTAGATTAGGCGCTTCATATACTATAGGGGCATACATTATTCCTGGTCAATGTCTTAATACGATCGGTGAAGCGATCAACAACAGTGTGAATTTAGATATAGACCTAAGTGATAACATTATAAAAAAACTTAAAGATAGAAAGTTAGATGTGGGTCTGATCGAATCACCTATCATCGATCCAGACCTTATTTACAGAGAGTGGTTGGAAGATGAACTTGTAGTAGTGAGTAATGTACCTATACCTAAAACATTGAAAACAGAAGAGCTATATGACTTTGATTGGATCTGTCGCGATGAGGGATCACATACAAGACGCGTTGTTTCTGAAGTGTTTGATGAATTGGGTGTTTCATGTAAAAGTTTTAACGTACTAAGCGAAGTAAATAATACTGCGACAGTACTTCAAACGATCAAGAAAAGTGACAAAAACCCAGAAAGACCAGTGGTGTCTATCATATCGAAATATGCGATTATGGATGAAGTGGCCAATGGAGAGCTTTTTGAAGCAAGACTTAGAGGTTATACAATGTCTCGTAAATTTTACATTGTTTATTCTAAAGAGAATAAACACAATGCGTATGTAGACAATGTAGTCAATTACATCTTAGCAGGTCGCTGCTAAGATCAAGTCTATTTTTTATTCTTGAGAAGTTTTTTATTCTCAGGATTCTTTAAAAGTGCTTCCATTGAAGATTTTTTGGATGCACTTCCTTCTTTTTTCTTTTCACTCTCTATCACCGGATTTGCAAGATTGATGACAATAGGATTATCTCCTAAAAAGATCTGTTTGATCGCAAGTAGAGGTAAGGATACCGTTGAACCAAAATTATCACTTCCAAACCCTGCTTCAAAAGAGAAATACTCCTCATCTAATTGGGCACTTTCAAAGGTGAAACCACTCAATATAAAGAGCACAGTATCATCAAATGAGTCTTTGATCTCTGAGGGTAGTTCCGGGGTAAATGTAATGTATTTCACCTCACATGCCAATGCAAACTCTTGATTTTTATTAAATAAGAATTTAATGGTTTCAAAGATATGTGACTGGATGAGTGTACGATATTCAGGCGTTTGTAAAAGGTTAATGGTCATTATGCACCCTTTATGATATTTTGTATGGTTCGATATTTAGAATTTTAAATCCTATCATAGCATTCATTAAAGCTACTTGTGAGTAGTTTTGGAGGTCTTCTTTTTTGATCTCTTTTGGCTGGAGGAATCCCTCATCGATCAATTTGGCTCTCATCGTACCTTCAAGCAGAGGTTTTACTGGTGTCACCCACTGTTTTCCATCAAAAAAAGCAATATTGGATATGGTTGTATCGGTCAGATAGCCTTTTTTTTCTATGATCACGTCATCGACATCTCTGTTGGATTCAAGCAGGGCATTTAAAGCATCTCTATTGGCATATTTTAAACTGTATTCAATGTCTGAGGAGACGATTTTCACACTTTGTATCTCTTTTGGAGTGTAGGGTATATACTCTATAGAGTGTAAGACTTCTCCGTAGAGGATGCGACAACGATATAAGCCCGTTTTGGGTGCATTTATAAAGGAAGAGAGATCCAGTACATCATGACTGTCAAAGAGTATTTTACGGCTTTTGGTACATCGATGCTGATGATAGCTAAGGTTATGTATTTCTCCATCTTCTATCTTGATCGTTTCAAGTAAAAGAGGTGCTGCTGACTGTTCTTGTGACATTAAGTGTCAAAGAGTTCTGTAGAGAGATAACGTTCAGCCGTATCGCAGAGAATCGTTACGATGGTTTTACCTTTATTTTCCGGTCTGCTTGCTATAATATAGGCTGCATGCAGGTTTGCCCCTGCTGAAATACCAATAAGTAAACCTTCTTCTCTGGCAATTTTTTGTGCCATGGCAAAAGCGGCTTCATTACTCACTGCAAGGATTTCATCATAAATTTCTGTATTGAGTATCTCAGGTACAAACCCTGCACCAATACCTTGAATTTTATGCGGTCCCGCCTGTCCCCCCTCCAGGACAGGAGAATCTGAAGGTTCAACTGCGATGATTTCAACTGAAGGTATCTTTGATTTGAGTATCTCTCCCGTACCGGTAAGTGTTCCGCCTGTACCTACAGCAGCCACAAAGATATCTAGATTGCCTGCCGTGTCATTCAGGATTTCAAAGGCAGTTGTTTTTCGGTGAATATCTGGATTATTTGGGTTGTTAAATTGTTGAAGTACTTTTGCATTGTCTAATTCTTTTTCCAATGCAGATGCTTTGGAGATAGCTCCACCCATACCTTCTGAAGCTGGTGTAAGAACAAGCTCTGCACCTAAGTGCATAAGAATTTTACGACGTTCTATACTCATAGACTCTGGCATCGTCAAAATGAGTTTAAGGCCTTTTGCCGCACAAATGGCTGCAAGACCGATACCGGTGTTTCCGCTTGTCGGTTCAATGATGGTAGTGTTCTTATCAATCTCACCTGAAGTTAGCGCGGCATTGATCATGTTAAAAGCGATTCTGTCTTTTACCGAAGAGGTAGGATTCATAAATTCACATTTACCTAAGATAGTGGTGCCTGTCTCTTCTGAAAGTGTATTGATTTTGACTAAAGGCGTGTTCCCTATCAGTTCTTCAATATTATTTGCGATCATTTACTATCCTTGTTCATTTGTCTTATGTTAGCAGGTTATTTTTGAGTACGTGCTTTAAAGTCATCATTTTCATCATCATTGTAGTCAATATTCAAACCCTATGAATCGATTATGCATTTCTTACATCTTTGATGCTGTAAGCCAATGTTTCATCTGCATACATAGGGACTACACCATTGTAATCTGAAGGTACAGTAAACTCTTTTTTCTCAAGGGTGACTGTTTTACTTAAAGGGGTGATAGCGTAGATCTTTTGCGCATTGCCTGAAATAAAAGCCTGGAGATTTTCAAGTGG
>JBFEKK010000066.1:0-5423 GCA_041552675.1 Sulfurovum sp. | reverse complement strand
AGCCAGATGGCAGGGAAGAGATCATGTGCTCTACGACGCTCTTCTCCTGAGTTTTTCTTCAAGTCAAGGAAGTCACGGATGTCAACATGCCACGGCTCTATGTAAACAGCGATAGCCCCTTTACGTGTACCAAGCTGGTCTACAGCTATGGCAACATCATTGGCAATTTTCAGAAAAGGTACGATACCGCCCGCAGCATGCTTATGTCCATCGATGTATGAACCCATACCACGGACCAGTGACCAGTCCCAGCCTATACCTCCACCAAACTTAGAAAGCAATGCCATCTCTTTATATCCGTCAAAGATACCTTCAATGTTATCAGGTGTTGACCCAATGTAACAAGAACTCAATTGGTGTCTTGGTGTTCTTGCATTTGACAATGTAGGTGTCGCTGCCATCACTTCAAACTTACTCAAGATGTCGTAAAACTTTTTCGCCCATGTTTGACAATCAAATTCATTTTGTGCCAAGAACATTGCCACACCCATAAAAAGTTGCTGAGGCAACTCAATAGGTGTCCCGCTACGGTCTTTTATCAAATATCTGTCATAAAGCGTACGAATACCCAGGTAGTTGAACTGTAGATCACGCTCAGGTTTAATATAATCGTTAAGATCGTCAAGGTCATATTTGTCTTTAAGTCCAAGAACAATACGTCCTTCTTTCTCTCCACGTTCAAAATGTTCACGTAAATGGTTATAGCCTGTAAAGCCCGTTACTTTATGGTAGAGATCGTAAAGAAAAAGTCTAGCGGCAACAAACGTCCAGTCCGGTCTGTCAATGTCTATCTTGTCAACCGCTGTTTTAATAAGTGTTTGCTGTATCTCTTGAGAAGAGATCATATCACGAAATTGGAGCTTAGCATCTACCTCAAGTTCACTTTGACTTACCCGTACAAGGCCCTCTACTGCTGCCGATGTATATTTCTGAATTTTTCCTACATCTAAAGTTTCTACTCTACCATTTCGTTTAACAACTCTGATCATCTTTTCCCTGTCCTTTTGTGTTGCTTTGTCATCTTATTTTCATGACAATGATTAATCCGATTTTACTCAAATTTACCTTGTGTATTTTTGAAAAGTTGTATCATTTTTAGGCATCTTTTGTATAAGATTTTGTGATAGTATTTGAAAGGCTGTCTGGGAGGGAGGTTCCTGAAAGTATAAGGGTTATTTATAAGAAAAAAGCGTGTAAAAAGTAATACAGAATATCTATGTTTTACCGTGGACAAAGTGTCCACGATGCATGCTATTTAAAAACTCTTTTGAAAATAGCATCTACATTTTTAGTGTAGTAATCAAAGTTAAAACACTCTCTTATCTGTGCTTCTGAAAGTGACTGACGCAACTCTTCATCTGCAAGCAGGTACTGAAGGTAAAGTGACTCACCTTTATCATTTGTACTGGACTTCCCTTGTTGGATCTCTTCCCATACTTTCATCGCATTTCTTTGCACGATCCTATAAGCATCTTCACGGCTCACCCCTGCTTTTGGAAGCTCAAGAAGTACACGCTGAGAGAATACCAATCCACCTGTTAAATTCAAGTTTTTCATCATGTTCTCCGGCATAACCGTAAGGTTTGCGATCACATTGTTCATACGGTGCAGCATGAAGTCCGTAGTGATAAACGCGTCCGGTAACCAGAAACGCTCCGTTGATGAATGTGAGATATCTCTTTCATGCCAAAGTGCTACGTTTTCCATAGCTGGTATTGCATAGGCTCTAATCATTCTGGCAAGACCTGTAATGTTTTCAGTAAGGATTGGATTTCTTTTATGCGGCATAGCAGAAGATCCCTTTTGGCCTTTTGCAAAATACTCCTCAGCTTCATACACTTCTGTTCTTTGCAAGTGTCTCACCTGTACTGCAAATTTTTCTACAGAAGAAGCCATAAGCGCTAATGCAGTTGCCAATCTTGCATACCTGTCTCTATGTACTACTTGATTTGAACAAGGCTCAGGTTTTAAACCTAATTCAGCCATTGCCAACTCTTCAAGTTCCAGTGGAGCATGTGCAAAGTTACCCATAGCACCGGAAATTTGACCTACAGCAATCACTTCCATAGTCTCTTCAAGGTTCTTAAGATGTCTAGCCATCTCATCATACCAAACTGCCAAAGTCAAACCAAATGTGATAGGCTCACCATGAATACCATGGCTTCTTCCTACCATGAGAGTCATCTTGTGTTCTTCAGCTCTTTTTTTAATTGACTCCATGAGCATTTTTGTATCAGCAATGATAATTTCTAGTGAAGCTTTCATTTGAAGAGCGACACCTGTATCAACAGCATCTGAAGAAGTCATACCATAGTGGAACCATCTAGACTCCTCTCCAAGACTTTCACTTACACTTGTATTAAAAGCGATTAAATCATGTTTTGTGACAGCTTCTATCTCTTCTATTCTCTCAACTGAGAACGTAGCATTATTCACAATCTTTTCACAATCATCATCAGGAATAAGCCCTAATTTATTCCATGCTTTGACAGCTGCTTTTTCAACCTCAAGCCATGCTGCATATCTTGCATGTTGTGTCCAATGTTTTGTCATCTCTTCTCTTGCGTATCTTTCAACCATTGCATACCCTTATGTGTATAAAAATTTGATACAATTCTACCAAAATAGCAGTTAATAATACGACTAGTCGTATGAGCTGACTGTTGAAGTCGACCCAGTGTCAACGTAGTTTTTTGGACTTTGTTCAAAAAGCGTCCTACTAATAAAAAAGGTGAAGCAGATATGCCATTCGTTAAAGAGACATTTACAGTACCAGAGAAAATGCCCGCATTTCTATTTATCATGCGTACCTTCAATTTTACCCAGGGTCAAGCGCAACGTGTATTGGCAAAAGGTAGATTACTCATCAATGGCGAATCTATATTTAATACCGGCATGTCTATAGAAGGAGAAGTAGAGGTAGTCTATTTTAAACCTTCTTCACAGGGGAACAGGCCTCTCTTTCATAACAAAGACTTTATGGTCTTTGAAAAGTATTCCGGTGTCTTAGTTCATCCCAATACCATGGCAACCCCTTACTCCCTCCTCGATGAAATTCGTACCGTTGCAGGTGATAACGCCAATGCTGTACACCGTATAGACATGGAAACTTCCGGATTGCTTTTGGCAAGCAAACATAAAAGATCAGAATCTTATTTAAAAATGTCATTTGAAGACAGAAGCATTAAAAAATCTTACCTTGCATGGGTAGACGGAAAACTCATAGAACCCTTTTCTTCGAGTAAGCGTATCAAGATCAATAATGACTATAGCCAAACCAAACACAAGGTCTTTATCTCTGATGAGGGAAAGGCATCACATACAGACTTTGTTCCTCTTCAGTATGATGAAACACTTGATGCTACGCTTGTCGCCTGTTATCCTCATACAGGAAGGACGCATCAGATAAGGGTGCATTTGTTTCACGTGAAACATCCTATTTTGGGTGATCCTATCTATGGTACAACCTTCGAAGCTGCCAATGCATACCTAGAGGAGGAACTAAGCCCAGAAGAGCGCATGAGAGAGATGGGAGCAAGCAGACTGATGCTGCATGCCCAGAGTTTGACCTTTAACATGGGCTCAAGATTTCATATAGAAAGTAAAAGTGATTTTTCCCAGATGAAGCATATGATCTGCGAGAAAGAAACAAGAGTATTTAATAAAAGATAAGAGAGAAACTATTTCTCCTCATCGCTCCGAGAATCATAAATGAACCAACCCACACCCACAGCTGCAACCAGGATAATAAACCCTAACATAAAAAGTTCTAAACTTGGCATTACACTTCTCCTTCTAATTCTTGTTCTCTTAACTGACCGCAGGCTGCTGATATGTCCAACCCTTTAGACTCACGTATCGTACAATGCAAACCTCTTTTAGTCAGATACTCCTGGAAGGTTTTCATATCTTTTTCACTCGGTCGTTTAAACTCAGTACCTCCATATGGATTAAAATAGATCAAATTGACCTTGGCTTTAATACCGTCTAGAAGAGAGAGAAGTTTTTTTGCTGCAGAGATATCATCATTGACATCTTTGATGACAAGATACTCAAACATGACTCTTTTTCTGTCATTGACAGGAAAGTTTTTCACCGCAGTGATAATAGAAGCAATATTGTACGCCTTGTTAATAGGCATCAACTGTTGTCTCAATTCATCGTCAACTGCATGTAATGAGATAGCGAGGTTCACTCCAAGTTCCATTTTTCCGAGTCTTTCTATCTTTGTACTAAGTCCAGAGGTAGAAATGGTTTGTCTATGTGTCGCTATCGCCATACCTTCAGGATCAGCAAAAATCTTCACTGCTTTTGCTACTTCTGTCAGGTTGTCAAGCGGTTCACCCATTCCCATATAGACAATATTGACACGCCGGTTGGCATCGATCGCATTGTCTTTTTTGATCATGCGTACCTGTTCAACGATCTCACCAGCTGTCAAATTACGCATAAAACCGCCCTTTGCAGTCAAACAAAATGCACACCCTACCTTGCACCCTACCTGAGATGAGATACAGACCGTATAGCGTTCCTGATGCTTTACAGAGCCATCTTCATGATACTCCTTCTCTCTCATTAATAGGAGTACCGCTTCCACCGTATGTTTATCATGAAGTTCAAAAAGATATTTACGGCTTCCGTCTTTAGAATTTTGTACCATGACTGTTTTGAGAGGTGTAAGGGTATACTCCTCCTCCAGCTTTTCTCGCATCTCTTTTGGAAGATTTTTCATCTCTTCAAAAGATTCTGCATACTTATGATAGATCCAATTATATATCTGTTTTGCACGAAAAGAAGGCTTGATCAATTCACTTAATTCTTCTTTTGTCAGATCTTGTATTATTTTTTTACTCATTTATTTACTTTCTTTCATATACTTAGTTAATCTAAGCATTGCTTCTTTATGATTATCCATAAAGTCTTTATGTGCATTTTCATCACAATAATTTGTCACGATAAAAATACCTGCCGCAGGAATATCAAAAGATTTTGCTACTTTCAATACGGCATAGTATTCCATATTTTCTAAATGGATATTTTTAGAAAGATACGCCTTAGCCAATGCTTTATCTGTCGTAATATAATTAGAGCTGTTCACTATTGTTTCACGTGAAACATCTTCTGCAGTCGACACCATATTATCTATAGGAGTATATGAACTCCCTGTAAAGAAACTGTTTTCTATGTTCGCTGCAGTCTTTGATTCTATAATGTCAAAAACTTTCTTTTCACCATACGAGCCTGCCGTACCGACGAACAATATAAATTTTGGTTTTTGAGATAAGCATAAACGCGTTAAATTAATCGCAACGTCTATCATGCCAATGCCAACGGGCAAAGCAAAATCAAACTGTTCACTCTCTCCTGCACAAATTATCATGAATTACATTCTCACCGGGATATTTTTCCCTCTAAGATAGCTT
>JBFEKK010000065.1:0-5438 GCA_041552675.1 Sulfurovum sp. | reverse complement strand
TTAGTGCTAAAGCAGTAGCACCTATGGCTGTACCGGCTATAAAATCTCTTCTTTTCATCTCTTCTCATATCCTTGCATTAATAGATTAAATAGTAACATAACACTCATTAAAGGATGTAGATTGAACTGCCATATTTGCGACAAAACAACAGAGTCATTTAAGCATGAAAAAACGAACATTACTTATTACTATTGTGAGGCTTGTCAGTACATCTTCAAATCACCTGAATGCTACCAGGATCTCAGCACACAAAAAGAACGATATAACCTTCATGAAAATGATGAAAATGATACAGGATACCAGGCGTATTTCCAACGATTCTTGGATTTTATACTTCCTCTACTGAATGACAAACCGAAAAGAGCGCTTGATTTTGGTTGTGGCAGAAGCTCTTTACTTGCTTCACTAATTACAAAAGAGGGCATAGCGTGTGACTACTATGACCCTATATATCATCCTGAGACATTAGAGGAAAAGAAAAAGTACGGGCTGATCGTCTCTACAGAGGTTTTTGAACACCTGCATCAGCCCAAAGAAGTATTTGAGAATCTCTTGGAACGACTGGACGAGGGTGGTTACCTGGCATTACAAACACAGTTTCACCCCAATGATGTAGAGGCTTTCAAAAAATGGTATTACCATCAGGACCCAACACATATTGTCTTCTTTACTGCGCAGACTTTCAGAGTACTTTGCAAAAAATATGGTGTTGAATTTATCGCTGATAATGGGAAAAATATGGTGCTTGTGAGAAAACCTTTACACTTACAGTAACCGCAAGTGTAAAAAGATGTCTAGAAGAGTGAGTACTCTTCTTGGATCGTGTTTAACATACTTTTATCTGCATTGTAGATAAATGCATAGTTATAATGAATATTTTTAAGAAGGTCCTGTAACTCTTCTTTTGTTGAAAACCAATGCGGGTGGTCAATGCCCGGTACTTTGGTCTTAGGTGGTGTCATGACAACACTTTTTACCCACATATTACTTCTCATGACATATTCTCTTGCTTTGGTGATATCTGAGAGATTGTCGGTAAAGATGGCTACTTTAGCACTTTTGCTTGCCTGTGTACTTTTGAGTTTACTATCTATAAAGACCGGTGTAAAATGCTTCGTATATTTAAGACGGTCCACTGAGTAAGGAAGTTCATGTGTTTCACAAAAGTCTATAGCACGAAGCAGGTACTCTAAATGAAAAGGAATCAGTTCCTTTTCCTGATAGACAAATCCGCCTACTTTAAATGTTGTTCTAAAGAGTGTATCTGATACAGGATATCCATCCACTTCTCTCTTGAGTCTAGATACATCCGGTTTGATAAGTTCGAGGAGTTCTTTATCTGTCCCTACAAAGAGTGAACATTCAGAATTGAGTATTTGCTCAAATGCTTTGCGCCAGTCATTTGCAATAAACGTAATGTTTGTTTTATGAACAAGTATCATCCTAAGAAAGGTCTGTTCATGTTCTGAAAGTAAATAAAATTTTGCTTCTTTTCTAATGATCACATAGCGGATGAGTTTCATGGCAGCAAGTTGCAAGTCTGAAACCTTGATCCAGGCTATTTCATCATCCTTTTTTACAATACTTTCATCAGCGTAAACGATGGCATACGCACCATTGGCGATCGCTTGGTCTATCTCTTCCTGATTTGAAGAGAAGAAAAGATCACCATGCTCTACTTTTGAGTAGTACACAGTTGCGGCTTCTATCGCTTGAACCTTTGGTGTGTTAGTGAGTGTTCCCTCAGTGAGGTTTACTATATCTTCAATTTTCATACTTAACCTATAGGTGTTCCAGCCGTTTTTGGCTTTTCTGGACGTATCATACACAGACCATTTTCATCTTTGGCTGCAAGAAGCATACCTTCACTCTTAAGACCCATGAGTTTAGCCGGTTTAAGGTTTGCAACGACACAGACTTGTGTGTTTAGCATATCTTCAGCACTATACCACTCTTTGATACCTGCAACCACTTGTCTAGGTGTATCTTCACCTACATCGACTTGCAGTAAAAGAAGTTTTTTACTCTTTGGTACTTCCTCTGCTTTTACAACAGTTCCTACTTTAAGAGAAGTTTGGAAGAATTGGTCTATACCTATAAGGGCTATACCTTCTTCTTTTGTTTCTTCTTTAGCAGCTTCTTTTTTTGGCGCTTTCTCTTTCTCCTTTACATCAACAGGCTCAGCTTGTTCTAGTAAAGGCTCTTCTATACGAGGGAAAAGAGGGTCTATCTTTTCGAGTGTAAATGGTTCAAGAAGTTTAGTATCTTTAACCATGCTGTTCCAAGAGTCATTGTCTATGGTGAAGTGCAGAGCATTTGAGATCTTTGTACATACAGCAGGCATCACAGGTGAAAGCATGATTGAAACTTTTGCAAGTATATTGGCGATGAGTCCGTTAAGTGCCATCGCTTCTTCTTCTTTGCCTTCTTTCATCATGGTCCAGGGCTGATACATATCTATGGCTTTGTTCGCTACAGTGAGCGGTCTCCAAAGCTCTTCCAGGTATCTGTGTATCTGCATATCAAAAAGAAGTGGCTCCAAACTGTCTAAAGAGGCATGTACTTCATCCAGTTCCGCCTGATAGTATTTAGATACATTTGCAGAGTCTACAGTACCGTTAAAGTATTTACCACTCATTCCTATGAGACGGTTTAGTAGGTTTCCAAGGTCATTACCAAGGTCGGAGTTGATACGGTCGATGAGTGCTTTTTGGCTAAAGTCACCGTCACCGCCAAATGGCACTTCTCTAAGCATAAAGTAACGGAAGTTGTCCAGTCCATAGGCATTTGCTACTTCTCTAGGGTTCACAACGTTACCTTTAGACTTACTCATCTTTTCACCATCTCTTGTCCACCATCCATGGGCTGCGATGTGTGTAGGAAGAGGTAAGTCAAGACTCATAAGGAATGCTGGCCAGTAGATAGCATGGAAACGTAAAATATCTTTACCTATGAGCTGAACACGTGCAGGCCACAGGTCCATTTTTGCTTCGTCTGTACCATAGCCAAGTGCCGTTACATAGTTCATAAGAGCATCAAGCCATACATACATCACATGTTTAGGGTCATCCATCTCTTCTGGCAGTTTAACACCCCAGTCAAAACTTGTACGCGTAATGGAAAGATCCTGTAATCCACCTTCAACAAAACGGATCACTTCATTTCTTTTACTTTTTGGTAAAATGAAATTTGGGTGCTCTTCATAATATTGAAGCAGTTTATCCTGATATTTTGAGAGTCTGAAAAAGTAACTCTCTTCTTCTACTATAGTAGTGCTTTTTCCACATTCCGGACAAAACTCATCATCAACCAATTGTATGGCAGGGAAGAAGGTTTCACAAGAGATACAGTAGTGACCCTTATAGGTATCTTTATAAATATCACCATTTTCATACATGATCGAAAAGGCTTTTTGTACACCTTTCATGTGGTCTGCATCTGTTGTTCTGATAAATTTATCATAAGAGATGTCAAAATCATCCCAAAGGTTTTTAAAAGTGGCTGAAATTTCATCTGCATAGGCTTGGGTTGTTTTTCCTCTTGCTTTTGCAGCTTCTTCTATTTTTTGTCCGTGTTCATCTGTACCGGTAAGAAAGAAAGTCTCCAATCCTGACATACGAGAATAACGTGCAAGTGTGTCCGCAATGATAGTTGTATACGCATGGCCGATGTGGGCAATGTCGTTAACGTAATAGATCGGGGTTGTGATATAAGATTTTTTGTGACATGACATAGTATGTAGTTCCTTAAACAAATGAGTTTGTAGAGTAAATTTGAATAGATATTCTAGCCAAATAGTGCTGTAATATGGGTGATATTATAAAATAATATATCTAATGCTATAATAACCCTATGGAATAGAATGGGACAGGGAAGATCTAAAAGGACAAGCATGGAGAACCATTCAAGTGAAATATTAGATATAGAAAGTTTTTCAAAGAAAAAGACCTATAGTGACGAAGAAAAACAACTCATTATGGATAGGTTGAATGAAGAAAGACTGATTCACCAAAGAGTAGAAGAAGAATTCAAAGGTAAAAAGAGATCATATACGGAAGAAGAAAAAAAGAAGATCTTAGCCAAACTCAATGAAAAAAGACTCAGTACTCAAAAACGTGAAGAGATCAAAAAGAAACGGCTTCATAATAAAAAGATATATAAGTTAGGGAATAAAGAGTTCTATAAATTTACAAATATGGAGCGAGAGTATTATATAGAGGTCGCAGATTGTGATAAAATCACAACTAGACCAAGTATTGTTACACTTTATTATAAATCTGTAAGTGAATATGAAGTGAAAAAGAAAGATGTACTCATTAAAACTGAAATATATTCAGACAAATTTTTTGTCTCATATGATGTGGTACGTGTCTATTTTAAAAGCTATTCGCTTGAAGACGAACGTTAAGATAAAACGCTTAGTTGATCCAGTACGAATGCTGGTTTAAATGGTTGACTTTAAAAGTGAATTTCAAACTTTAAACATGCTATTTAATCTACAAAACTTCACTATTTAGCTAAAATACTTGTATGTATTTCGTCTATATAGTGAAGTGTGCAGATAACACTTTTTATACCGGTATCGCTACAGAATTGGAACGTCGTATAGAAGAGCATAACGGTTCGGATAAAGGGGCAAAATATACACGTGTCAGAAGACCTGTTAGCTTAGTTTATAGCGAAGAATACCCAGATAGAAGTTCCGCTTCTAAACGTGAGTATGAGATCAAAAAAAAGATGAGCAGGGCAGAGAAACTGAAGTTGATAGAGTCTTCTTAGAACTCAAATCCACCACCCGCACCTTTACTCATACTGTCGTAGACAGCTTGGATGTAGCTATCACGAACTACACAATCAAGCAGTTTTTCACAACGCATACAGCTTTTTACCTGATGCTCTGATTGACAGGCTTCTAACTCAGATTTTTTCTGTTTTAGGGCTATCTGCCACTCATCGAGTACTTGATCTGACATTACGCGTTTATCCCATAAGCATCTTTTAGTTTAGTGATTTCATAATTGGAACCGAAAAAACAAGGGCTTGTGTCATGTGGATGACTTGGAACAAGTTCCATGAGTCTCATACCCTCAGCATTAATAGCTTGTCCACCAGCCTGTTCATACATGAAAGCAAAAGGAATGACTTCAAAAAGCTGTCTGAGTTTACCGTGTGGTTTGTCTGATGTGCTAGGGTATGAGAAGATCCCGCCGCCTTTTAAAAGTATCTGGTGAAGATCCGGTACCATACCGCCAGAGTATCTGAGACGGTACCCCTCAGCAAAAAGACCATCTACAAATGTTTTGTGGTATTTGCTCCAGTTTTGTTGTGTCCCGCCAGGAGCATTGAGTTTTCCTTTTTCATCGAGTGTGATCTCGGAGATGAAGTTGAAAAGACCCTCCTGTGCTCTGTAATGTTTCGGGTTACTACCTTTTCTTGC
>JBFEKK010000064.1:0-5445 GCA_041552675.1 Sulfurovum sp. | reverse complement strand
GGGAGTCAATTTCATATCGATATAGATGGGCATATTGATTCAGATATTATGAGAATAGCTTTAAAAGAAGTAGCATTCTTTGCAGAAGATGTAAGAATACTCGGTGTTTATAAGAGCCATCGAGATTATGAAGTAGAGTATATGATTTAAAAACCTTATAAAATGTACCAATATGGAATGTTTTATAAGGAGACAGAGTTTACTAATGCTTGTACTGTATGAAGTACTTTAAGTACAATATATCAGAGGGTTCAATAAAACATGGAAGACATATATCCAACCACTGAACTATTGTCACCGCTTGCATCTGCAGAAGTACGGTAGTCCAAGAGTTTTGAAGAAAGTTTTAAATGTTTGGCTGTGAGTATCATTGCTTGGATGCCAGTAAGTCCACAAGCTTTACATCCTTTTTCAAGTTCCGTTAAATCAAGTTTTTCAACACCTTTTAAACAGTTTTTATCCAATGCATTTGCTTCTTTGAAATGATGAAAATGGCTCAGGTCAGAGCTTATGACAACAGCATTATCCTTGTTGTTTAAAAGTGCAGTGATGAGATTTGCTAATATTTTTGCTGAAACATCACCATAGATAAGTTCTATGACTTTTGTTTTTGGGAAGTAGTGTTGTATAAAAGGGAGTTGTACTTCGGTGGAGTGTTCTTTTTCATGTGCTTTTGGCTCAAAGCCGATATGGAACTCCTTGGCTAAAGCAAAAAGGTAGGCGCTGTCTATCTTTAGTTGACCGCAGGGAGTTTCATATGTTTCATAATAACTTCCCGAAATCCCCTTAAAGTAATGGTAGTGACTGGGACCTATGACAATGATACGTTTTACGCTTGATTGTTTTAAAAACCTGTAAGCAAAGTTTGCTGTAAATCCACTATAGGTATAGCCAGCATGAGGGACTAAGATGGCTCGGGGAATGATGCTCTTCATGTTATGAGGAATGTTCATCGTATCAAATGTATGATTGAACTCTTTGAAATACGTTTTTACTTTTGCACATTCCCTAGGATAAAACTGACCTTGTACAGAAGCTCTTCGTATAGCATCATCCATTATTCCTCCTTATACTTTTTGACCCTATAGGTAGAGATCTCAGGGTGCTGAGAGAGGCAATTATTTCCAAGGTTGGCTTTAAGACACAAGCTAGAGAAGAAATCATCAAACTTGGGCAACTGTTCCCAGACTTGTGGTAAATAGGTAGCTTGTCTACCGTCTAATTTCAGTACTATACCATCTTGGTAAGGAACGATTTTACTTTTTAGGTCTTCTATATCAGTATAACTCAATATTTGAGGTTCTGAAAGAATAGAGACTTCTAGTTTAATATGATCTAACTCTTCTAGTCTTAGTGGTACAAATCGTGGGTCACGTAGGGCAGCAGCCTGTGCATTATGTATAATGTCTTCATAGAGTGGACGATAGGCATGAAGTGAACCTATACATCCTCGAAGTTGTTCATTTGGCCCTTTGTTGATGGTGACAAAAGCAGCACCATTCTCTTTAAGACTGGGATAGGTTTTTAAAGCATGTTCCAGATCAAAATCTTCAGGTTGATTTAATGCCACTAAAATAGCAGCTTTGGCTAAGGCTATAACTATATCATTCAACGTATACTCCTTTATATTTTATTTTATCATAAATTCAATAATCAAAAAATATTTTAATTTTAATTAATGAATATTTTAAGAGAGCAAGGATACAATACAGACTAAAACAAACACTAAAATAGAGGAATATTCTTGAGATATTTATTAGTAATTTTCGTATCAATTACCTTTTTTACATTAAACCTTTTTGGGGTAGATGCAACGCTTAAAATAGAAAAAGATGTTGAGCAGCGTGCACGTATAGCGCTTATGGATGGTTCATCTGATCAGAGCAGTAAAGTGTTTAAGATTTTACTTTCGGATCTTAAAGTCTCTGGACATTTTTTGCCAGACAGTACGCACCATATAGGTGACATCTCTTCCAATTATATTATACCGGCGTTGAAAAGTCAGGAATATGTCATTAAGTATGCAATGGATCAACAGTCAGGTGCAAAGCTTCTGGTACGACTCTTAAAAGCATCTGACGGTACACAGATCTTTAAAAAAAGCTATGCAATTTCCTCAAAAGGAAAAATGCCATTTCTCATACATAAAGCGATAAGCGATATTAACAATATTTTACAATACCCAAGTATCTCTTGGATAAACCGTTATGTTGCCTATGCTGTGTATACTACACCTGGACGCAGTGAAATACGTTTGGCTGATTATACCTTCAATTATAAAAAAACCATTATCAAAGGCGGATTGAATCTATTCCCTAAATGGGCGGATAGAGCACAAAGAAATATTTATTATACATCTTATAAAGGAACACTTCCTACACTGTATAAGCTTAATATCTATAATGGGACGAAAACGAAGATAGCAAGTTCTGAAGGAATGCTGGTCTGTTCTGATGTCAATAATGATGGTTCAAAACTTTTACTTACCATGGCACCAGAAGGGCAGGCAGATATCTATGAACTTGATCTTGCATCAAAATCAAAGAAAAGAGTAACGAACTTTAAAGGTATAGATGTAAATGGCAGGTATGTAGATGATGAGAGCCGTATAGTCTTTGTCTCTAACAGGTTAGGCTATGCAAATGTATTTAAAAAGTCTATACAGGGTGGAGCAACCTCTCAAGTAGTCTATCACGGGCGTAACAATAATGCCTGTGATGCGCATGGAGATAAAATAGTCTACTCTAGTAGAGAAAGTAGTAATGCATTTGGGGATAATACCTTTAATCTTTACCTTACCTCTACAGGAAGTTCAGATACAAGACCGATCACAACAACAGGTTCAAACCAGTTTCCTCGTTTTTCTACGGATGGATCTGTAATACTCTTTCTTAAACAGAGTGGTCATAGCTCTTCCATAGGATATACGAATTTGTCAAGTCATCAGAGTTTACTTTTCCCGTTTAACGACAGGAAAGTTCAATCCATTGATTGGTAATACATTTTTTCAAGAAGTCATTTAGTGACTACTCTGATTATATTTTAATAAAAAAGGATACACAATGACACACAAACTACTTTTAACTACATCACTCATTTCATTACTTTTGATCGGGTGTGCACAACCCGCACCGGATTTAGCAGGTAAAAACAATATTTCTGATGCAAACCATATTGAAGGTGACACGGTCAGTATAGATGAAAATACTTATGGTACTGGCTCTACTGGAAATTATAACAGTAGCAGCGATGGTTTTAAAAGTATCTATTTTGGTTTTGCAGATTATTCGATCTCTCCAAATATGGAAAACAATATGAATCATAATATAGAGGTAGCCAATACAGCAGCTTCTAAAATAAAAATAGAAGGTAACTGTGATGAGTTTGGTACAGATGAGTACAATTATGCTCTAGGCTTAAAGCGTGCCAAAGCAGTAAAAGACAGTATTGCAGCACAAGGTATTGATCCAGGTAGAATGGTACTGGTAAGTTTTGGTGAGAGTAACGCTGTATGTACTGAACCGAGTGACAGTTGTTATGAAAGAAACAGAAGAGTTGACATTCGTTTAATGAAGTAGGAAAGAGATGATAGGTATACTAAATAGGGTTGTAGTACAGTGTGTTTGTATAATGTTTGCAAGCACTTTATTTGTACATGCTGAACCTTCTGTTTATGGGTTTGGAAGTGATGAATCTACAGTAAATGTTCAAAGCCCAGGAAGCAGTAACAGAAGCTTGGCTTCCTTACAGCAACAAATAACCCAGCAAGAGGAAAGAATAGACGGACTGACTACGATCATAGAGGGTTTGAGTGCATCTATCCATGAGCTGCAACAGTCTAGAGGGGCTCACACTTCTTCTATGGAGACGACTGATTCATCCAACACCGCATTGCTTAAAAAGTTAGCGGCTATGATTGATGAGATCAATGCAAACTATGTAAGTAAAGAAGAGTTGCAAAATGCCTTGGGTAATAAAAGTCAGATAAAAAGTTCTACAAAAACAGCCACTACAGAAAATGAATCAATTCAGGGTAAAAGCAATGCAAAACTTTACAGTGAAGCTGTACGATATTTTGTAAAAAAACGTTATGATGAAGCACAAAAAAGATTTACGATAACCGATACACAAGGCTATAAGCCTGCAGCATCAAACTATTATCTGGGTGAAATAGCGTATTATACCAAGAAGTATGAAGATGCGATATTTTATTTTAAAAAGAGTGCAGGTATTTATGATAAGGCTTCCTACATAGATACACTGCTGCTTCATACTGCAGTTTCACTTGAAAACACTGGAGATAAGGGGCAGGCAAAAGCATTCTATGAGAATATTATAGAAAACTATAAGGGTAAGAAAACGGCAAAGATTGCTAAAGAAAGATTGAAAAAACTTTAGGATAATGATGTTTAAAATACTCCTCATAGGTATGACTCTTCTTACTGCAGGCATGACAAGTGAAGAGGTTGAAATATTACCACCCATAGGTACAGAGACGATGCCTATCGCTAAAACGGTCTTTAAACTGATCAAAGATGACAGTGAAAAGATCGTCGATCTCACAGGAAAAGATTTTATCGTTGTCTCTGTACGTGAACGTGGAAGTGATGGACGTTTTTATGCAGTGGACCGTGATGGTACTGTATGGTGGAGCGGTCCAGTCACTTCAGGTGCACCAGAGTTCAGAAGCCCCTCGGGTATTTTTCCTATTATCCAGAAAAAGCGTTACCATATGTCAACACTTTGGCCTGATGATAGCGGTGTGAATAACATGGATTATATGATGAAGTTTACAAATGCAGGACATGCTTTGCATAAGGGAAGTGTGGACTGGATGTCTCATGGTTGTATACACATTGACCCTAAGGATGTACCTGTGATCTATAATTGGTCTACCTTTAAAACAAAAGTGGTCATCACCAGACATACCTATATGCCTTTTGCCAAAGAGGACTTGAGCAAAATTTACGGGAAAAGGTAGAAGCGTTATTCTATAACTCTTTTGCTCTTTTATGGGCCTTTTCTGTGGCATTGATACAGGCAGCTCTTACATTACCGTCCGACAACTTCAATATTGTATGTACTTTTGAGGCCTCTAGCGATACTAAGCCCCATGTTCCCGTGACCTATAAATGTGATTGTTAGCATTCACTACCCTTAATGATATCTTCTTGAATGAATTAATAGGATAATAACATGATTAGTGTTCAATTGTTAAAATAGACACCATTCATAGATGAGATAGGAAAAAGAATGGAAGCATTTTTATAAGAAGCAAAGTCTAAAACAGGGTTTTATCTACATTAAGCGATCATCACTGAAAATATTATAACAGCAGAAGCTTTTCTTAATGGTATAGATGCCACAGCAGTCTATGTAAATGCGTCTACACGTTTTACAGATTCCAGATGGTGGGCATTTGGTTTTGGAGCAGAGGTTGGTATC
>JBFEKK010000063.1:0-5466 GCA_041552675.1 Sulfurovum sp. | reverse complement strand
GTCAATGCTGTATTGTCCCATACCTGGAAGTATGGTATCACATGCATCGATAAGATAAATATGTATCTCTTTTGCTGTATCTCCGATCGTTTTACTGTAAGTGTCAATGACATAAGCCATCTCAGCAGCCACTTCTACTCCGCTAAGTCCTGCTCCTCCAACAGCAATGTTAAGTTCCCCTTCGCTAGAGCTGTCTTCATGCTGCAATTTTTTATAGATAAGGGTTTCAAACTTTATTCTGAAATTATGCGCTCTTTCCAAATTTTTCACACCGTAGCTGTTCTCTCTTAGTCCCTCGATAAATGAAAAGAAGTTTGTTTTTGCGCCTATAGCGATAATAAGATAATCATAACATAGATCTGTCCCATTCAAATGTACGCTCTTCTGCTCAAGATTGATAGAAGTAGCCTCTTTATGGATGAATGTTACTCTTTCTTTAAATCCTTCACACCAATTCTGCAGATCGATCGCAACATCATGCATATCAAATTGACCTGCGATATAGCCATAAGCCTCAGTTTGTAGGTAATGATAGGGATTTTTATCGATCAGCGTGATAGCTATATCTTGATATTTAGATAACGTTTCGATAGCTCTCAGCCCACCATAACCTCCGCCAATCACCAATACTTTTTTCATCAATATCTATCTCCAAGAGTTGCTTTAAAGTCCATTTTACACTGTTAATATAAATCTAATAGCTTGATTGGACTATTTATACACATTTTATACGAATATATTTGCAATGTTCTAACCCTTCTTTAAGCACTTAGTATGTAAAATCCCTTCTACATTTTATTATGTATGCCGCAGTGATGGAACTGGTAGACTTGGTAGACTCAAAATCTTCTGCCTTCGGGCGTGTCGGTTCGAATCCGACCTGCGGTACCACAAACTTATTTGTTAAATGCGGGCGTAGCTCAGTGGCTAGAGTTCCTGCCTTCCAAGCAGGCTGTCGAGGGTTCGAATCCCTTCGCCCGCTCCACTTTAACAAACCATTTTACACACATTATTAATATGCGGGCGTAGCTCAGCGGTAGAGCATAACCTTGCCAAGGTTGGGGTCGACGGTTCGAACCCGTTCGCCCGCTCCATAAACATTTAATCTTGGTATCAAATCCCAAACTCTTAATTTCTTTTGCTATAATCCCTTTTATAAAAAATAAGGCATATCATGAAACTCGTTGTGGCAATTACCGGTGCAAGTGGTGTTCAATTAGGTAAGAAGTTTGTTGACTTTTTACCCGAGCACATTGATGTACATGTGATCGTTTCGGATAACGCCCTCACTGTAGAGTCTTTTGAAAACAAAAATGTGACTTTACACTCCAGTGAGAATATTGCAGCGTCTATCTCTTCGGGTTCGTTTAGAGTGGATGTCACAGCTATCATTCCTTGTAGTATGAATACCTTGGCGAAGGTGGCCTGTGGCATCAGTGATAACCTCGCCACACGTGTCGCTGCGGTAGCGATCAAGGAACAGAAGAAGTTACTTCTTGCGCCCAGAGAGTTACCATTTTCTGCCATAGCGTTGGAGAATATGCAAAAACTAGCCTCGCTGGGAGTCATCATCGCACCGCCTGTGATGGGATACTACTCTGAGTCATCTTCTCTGGAAGATATGGAAAAGTTTATCATTGGAAAGTGGTATGATGTGTTAGGTATTGACAATAATCTATATGAAAGATGGAGTGAACATGATTGAAAAAAGACGTGCAATATACCCTGGAACTTTTGATCCTATAACCAATGGACATTTAGATATTATCCGTCGGGCATGTCACATGTTTGATGAGATCATCGTAGCGGTTGCAGAAAGTCATTCAAAAAAACCTATGTTCTCTTTGGAACAGCGTATAGAGATGATCCAGGCTGCAACTAAAGATATTCCCAAGATAGAAGTCATCGGATTTGAAAGTCTATTGGTTGATCTTTCCGATAAACTCGATGCCAACATCATCGTAAGAGGACTCAGAGCGATCAGTGACTTTGAGTATGAACTTCAAATGGGTTATGCCAACGCTTCTTTAAAGAAAGAGTTAGAGACCGTTTATCTTATGCCTAGTTTGGAACATGCTTTTGTAAGTTCATCAGTGGTTCGTTCCATTTTAAACTTCGATGGGAAGATAGAGCATCTTGTACCGGCTGAAGTACTCAAGCTTATAAAGTGTGCGCTCTAATGTATGTACTTTTTGAAGGCATAGACACTTGTGGGAAGAGTACACAGATCGAACTTATCTCACAAAAACACCCTGAGATCATAATCACACATGAACCTGGTGGTACTGCATTTGGTCAAAAAGCCAGAGAAATACTCCTTTCTGATTCATTGGCTTCCAAGCGTGCGGAACTCCTGCTTTTTTTAGCAGACAGAGCAGAACATTACCAGGAAGTGATCTCTCCAAATCAACATAAGGTCATCATCTCTGACAGAGGCTTCCTCTCTGGCATAGGGTATGCTCTTGCTAATGGTGACTTTGATTTTGATGAACTTGTGAGTCTTAACCGCTTTGCGCTTGAAGGCCATTTTCCAGACAAGGTCATCTTGTTTTTAACGGATTTGGAAACACTGGAAGAACGCACTTCTGTGAAATCTCTGGATGGCATTGAACTTAGAGGACTGGAGTATCTTTTAAAGGTGCAGGAGCATATGAAACAGAGTATACTCAAACTTGGTATCCCTCATCTTTTTGTAGATGCGACAGAAGATATAGAAACCATACACACACATATAACAGACTATTTAAGGAATACACTATGATCAACCCGCTTAGAGGCATGAAAGACCTCACTTTTGAAGAGAGCGAACGTTTTGAACATATCATTAATACTGCTTCAAGTATTGCAAAGCGTTATGGCTATGGATATATAGAGACGCCTATTCTTGAAGAGACCGCACTTTTTAAACGTTCGGTAGGAGAAAGCTCTGATATCGTAGGGAAGGAGATGTACCAGTTCATCGATAAAGGTGACAATGATGTCTGTATGCGTCCTGAAGGTACCGCCGGTGTGGTTCGTGCCTTTATCTCTGCAAAGCTTGACCGCCAACCGGTCAAACAAAAGTTCTACTATTATGGACCTATGTTCCGTTATGAAAAACCGCAAAAAGGAAGACTCAGAGAGTTTCACCAGTTTGGATGTGAGAGCTTTGGTGAAGCATCTGTCTATGAAGATTTTACTATCATCACCATGATCGCTCAGATCTTTAATACACTGGGTATCGGTTATGAACTACAGATCAATTCACTTGGTTGTAAAATATGTATGCCAAAGTATAAAGAGACACTAGTTAGCTCGTTCACTGAAATCAAAGAGGAACTTTGTGAAGATTGTAACAGAAGAATAGGAACCAACCCTATCCGTGTACTTGACTGTAAAAATGATAAATGTCAAACATTGCTTGTAGAGTCTCCTAAACTTAAAGACTACCTTTGTGAAGAGTGTGACCCGGACTTTAAAAAGCTTAAAGAGCTGCTGGATCAAGAAGGTATTAAATACACAGTTAATGACAACCTTGTAAGAGGTTTGGACTACTACTCAAAAACAGCATTTGAATTTGTAAGCAGTGAGATCGGTGCACAAAGTGCTATCGCAGGTGGCGGACGTTATGACAGGCTTGTTGAGTTCCTAGATGGAAAACCGACTCCTGCAGTAGGATTTGCTCTAGGTATCGAGCGTATTATGGAACTTGTGAAAATGCCTGAAAAAGAGGCTGAGGGTTACTATATGGGTGCGATGACTCCAGATGCTATCCCATCACTGCTCAAACTTGCAACAAAAAAACGTCTTACGGATAAAGTAACAGTTGAGTACAGCTCCAAAGGTTTTAAAAGCCATATGAAAGGTGTAGACAAATCCAATGCCAAATATGCGGTTCTCATCGGTGAAGATGAACTGAAAAATGAAACTGTATGGATAAAAGATCTTGAAACTAAAGAAGAGCGAGTCATTGCTATCAATGAACTCTAAATGATGATACGAAACCTAATAGGTTTCGTATTAATTTTTACATATTAGAAGTTATACATTATACCTGCAAGGATAGCGTCACCATGTGGTCCTTCTATCAATGAATGTTCATACTCAGCTAGTAATTTATACTTTTCATTAAGCGCATATTCAATACCTGCACCAAATACAAAATCATTTTCTCTCTCACTGATATCAAGTTCTGAGATAGTTTCCCACTCAAACTCATATCCTACTTTACCAAAAATACCCAGATTTTCTGTCGCTTCATACGTGTATACAATGTCTAATGCTGATGTGTGGTATGTTGATCTAGCTTTGATCTCTTCATCTGCTGTAATCTCATATACAGTATTCTTCCCATAGGTATAATCATACTCAAGTGCAAATCCATTGCCAAGTCTGTATCCTATATCGATACCAAAACCGTAGCCATACTCATCATCACCATCAAGGAGTGCCTCACCATGTTGAATCTCATCTCCCAAGAGCATCATGCCAGCAAGTACAACATAAAATTTTGACTCTTCATGATGTGCATGCTCCACCTCTTCTATCACTGGTTCAACTACCTCAACAGGAGCACTTATGTTCCCCCCTGCGAAAAGTTGTGCTGATAATACAGCTGAGAGTAATACTTTTTTCATCTATTTTTCCTTTGCTTGAACTCTGTCAAATAATTAATATTATAAATACTAATGAAAATTGACTTAAATAAACAATTTTTACTGTATAAAAAAGATTTTTTCATCAAAATTTCTTATTTTTATGAAATTTCTTATCTCATAGCTCAATAAAATACATGAGGTGTATCAATTTGATTTAAGCCACTTCAAGAGATCTTGACTGAGTTTAACGATCACTCTATTGGTTGCAATCGCATAGCCTTTGGCATCTATCGTTGGTGTAGGCTCTTGGTAAGAAAATCTTTTACTTTTTACCAATCTTCCCGTATCTGTATTGATGAGTGTAAATTGTATGGAGACCACAGCATAAGAGTGTGTATCTCGCACCTGGTGTTCAAAATCAAAAATATTACTTTCCAGTCTATAGTTTTCTTCAAGGGTTGACATGTCTGAGAGTACGATTTTAAAGAGTCTGCTGGTATCTAAAACCTCTATGAATGTACCTTGCAAGATCCTACTCATATTATTGGACCATTGAGAATTTTGATAGGTTCCTCTATCGTTTGTTGTATAGGAAAACTGCATTTTTTCAGATATCGGTTCTTTGATACTTTGGGGGAATGTTACTTTGATACTTTTGTGTTTATAGGCACTGGCAGTCTCTGTCTGTACCTGAGGAACATTGAGACTATATACGTTCATTACAGGTGCTTTGCTACATCCTATAAATCCTGCTGCTATCATGATGGTCACTATATAAGGAAGTTTACTTCTTCTCATTCCCCCGGCCCCCTTCTTGATTTTCTAGATTTAAACAGCAACTCACTAGGATTTTGTTCGAGTTGTCTTGACATCGTTGTGAGTTGATTGG
>JBFEKK010000062.1:0-5524 GCA_041552675.1 Sulfurovum sp. | reverse complement strand
TTTCTGAAGCATTTCACCCTAAAGTCTTTGGAGAAGGAGACATTGCACTCATAGGATGGGGGTCGACCAAGGGGGCTATCATGGAAGTACTGAATGAGCTGAATGATCCCAGGCTTTTTCATGTGCATTTTTCTTGGGTACATCCCCTTAATCCAGAACATCTTGCATTTCTCAAACAAACTAAAGTCAATATCGTGATAGAAAACAATGTCACAGGACAATTTGCAGATATTTTAAAAAGCCATGATATCAACATTGATCATCGTATTCTTCAGTCCAATGGTTTTAGCTTTTTTACTGACCTCTTGAAGGAAGAATTAGAAAAAGTACTAAAGGATAGAAAATGAAACACCCGCTTGATAGAACAGACGTAGACAATGCATGGTGTCCGGGATGTGGAAACTTCGGGATACTAAAACTGATAGAAGAAGTATTGACGGAACTTGAATGTGATCCTAAAAATACAGTCATTGTTTCAGGCATTGGGCAAGCGGCTAAAACACCTTACTATATCGATACGCATATGTTTTGTGGACTTCATGGACGAGCACTTTCCGTATCTACAGCACTCAAAGCTTCTAACCCTACACTCAATGTCATAGCAGAAGGCGGAGATGGAGATATGTATGGCGAAGGGGGAAACCATTTTATACATACCATCCGGCGGAATCCTGATATCGTACATATCGTACACAACAATATGGTGTATGGGCTTACAAAAGGCCAAGCTTCACCCACAAGCCAAAAAGGTTTTGAAACCCCTGTACAGGTGAATGGTGTCAGTAATGAACCGTTCAATCCCATCTCAGTTGCTCTGGCTCTAAAGGCTGGTTTCGTATCACGTGTCAATATCGGAAATCATGACCATGCAAAAACGGTGCTCAAAGAAGCATTTTTACACAAAGGATATGCCTTGGTAGATGTCTTTCAACCGTGTGTGGTCTTTAATAAGGTCAACACATATAAATGGTTCAAAGATAACACCTATGAACTTGCTAATACCTATGAGAAGAATAGCCTACCTTCAGCCATGCAAAAAGCACTTGAAAATGACCCCAAACCTATTGGTATTTTTTACCAAGATGAGCATACAACATTTGAAGAGCATATCTGGGGAAATGAAAAAAAATCACTTGTAAGTCTCACTCATGATATAAAAAAATTACAGGAATTGTTTGATTCCTATTGAAATAACAAGGTAAATAAGATAAAATTACTCCTATATTATAAAAATACTTGACCATATACTATTTTTGTGCTATAACCTAGAAGAAAAACAACCTATTTATAAGGATTTTAAATGGCAAATGAAGGATTAGATAAAGCTGTCTCAGGTGAGTATGCACTCGGCTTTGAGATAGATATCGAAACCGAAACAGTACCACCGGGACTTTCAGAAGAAACTATTGCATTTATCTCGAAGAAAAAAAATGAGCCTGAATGGATGTTAGAGCTTCGCCTCAAAGCACTTAAAAAGTGGGAAACTATGACTGAACCACACTGGGCTAAACTAGACTATGAGCCAATAGACTACCAATCTATTTCATACTATTCATCACCTAAAGAAGGTATTGACAGTTTAGATGAAGTTGATCCTAAAATTTTAGAAGCCTATGAAAAGTTAGGTATCTCTCTAGATGAGCAAAAGCAACTGGCAGGTGTAAAAGTGGCTGTAGATGCTGTAGTTGACTCAGTCTCAGTTAAAACAACCTATTCTGAAGAGCTTGCTGAACATGGAGTCATCTTCTGTTCAATCTCAGAAGCGATAGAACGTCACCCAGAGCTTATTAAAAAATATATGTTCTCTGTTGTACCAATGGCAGATAACTACTTTGCAGCACTTAACTCTGCAGTATTTACAGATGGAACCTTTGTGTACATCCCTAAAGGTGTACGTTGTCCTATGGAGCTTAGTACTTACTTTAGGATCAATGCTATGAATACAGGGCAATTTGAACGTACACTTATCGTAGCAGATGAAGGCTCATACGTAAGTTATAATGAGGGGTGTTCTGCTCCAACACGTGATGAGCACCAACTTCATGCAGCTGTCGTTGAACTCGTTGCAATGAAAGATGCAGAGATCAAGTACTCTACGATTCAAAACTGGTTCCCTGGAGATGAAAATGGGAAAGGTGGTATCTACAACTTCGTTACCAAAAGAGGTATATGTGAAGGAGATAACTCTAAGATCTCATGGACACAAGTAGAGACTGGTTCAGCCATCACATGGAAGTATCCATCATGTATCTTAAAAGGTGATAACTCTGTGGGTGAATTCTACTCAGTAGCAGTCACTACCCTAGCCCAGCAAGCTGATACAGGTACAAAGATGATACATATTGGTAAAAATACCTCTTCGACCATCATCTCTAAAGGTATCTCTGCAATGAAGGGTCAAAATACCTATAGAGGATTAGTGAAGATAGGTGCCAATGCTACAGGTGCAAGAAATTACTCCGAGTGTGATTCTTTACTTATCGGTTCTAATTGTGGGGCACATACTTTCCCATATTTAGAGTCAAAAGATACCCAAGGACAAGTAGAACACGAGGCAACCACATCAAAGATCAGTGACGAACAACTCTTTTACTTACGTCAAAGAGGTATCAATGAAGAAGATGCTGTGAGTATGATTGTTCATGGTTTCTGTAAACAAGTCTTTAGCCAACTCCCTATGGAGTATGCAGTTGAAGCAAAAGCATTATTAGAATTAACATTAGAAGGAAGTGTAGGATGAGTATTATGAAAATTGAGAATTTAGAAGCAAAAATAGGTGATAAGCAGATTTTAAAAGGTCTAAACCTAGAGCTAGAACCAGGGAAAGTCCATGCTATTATGGGACCAAACGGTGCTGGTAAATCTACTCTTTCTAAAGCGCTCGTAGGACACTATGACATTGAATTACTTGGTGGAAATATTATCTACAAAGGTAAGAACATCAATGAGATGGAAGCTGAAGAGAGAGCCTTAGAGGGAATTTTCCTTTCATTTCAACACCCTGTAGAGATCCCAGGTGTTAACAATGCCTATTTCTTAAGAACAGCACTCAATGCTAAGCGTAAACATGAAGGTAAAGAAGAATTGAATTCAGCTGAGTTCTTACGTCTTATGAGAGACCATTTAGAGATGCTTGGTATGAAGTCAGATATGATCAGCCGTTCACTCAATGAAGGTTTCTCAGGTGGTGAAAAAAAGCGTAATGAAATTCTTCAAATGCTTATCCTTGAGCCAGATCTCATCATTCTTGATGAGATTGACTCTGGGTTGGATATCGATGCACTAAGAGCCGTATCTGAAGGGATTAACAAGATGAAAGATGGTAAACGTTCATTCTTGGTTATCACGCACTATAGTCGTATTCTTGACTACATCGAACCAGACTATATCCATGTACTTAAAGATGGAAAAGTGATTAAAACAGCAGGACCAGAGCTTGTAGCAGAGCTTGAAGATCACGGATATGATGCTATTGAGGAAGAATAATGAACCTTTCAACGCTTAAAAACAAAAACCTGCAAGAAGTCAATAGCTTGTTGGATATAAAAGATAGAGATATCTTGGTAGAGCGTTTTGTATCACTAGGACTTCCGAGTAAAAAGTCAGAAGAGTATCGTTACTTTGATGTAGAAAAACTCCTGGAAAAAGAGTACAAAACACTTACATATGTTCCAAAAACGCTTAGAGTCTCTGAAAAGATAGAAATTGTTGATGGTGTGGTAGTGGCTGGTCCACAAGGTATACGTGTGTACAATGAAGCATGTGGACAGATCGATATGGATCATTTTGATCCGCTCTATTACCTTGGACACTTACTTTCTCCACAAGCGATCAAAATAGAATTAGATGGAGATGTAGAGGTAGAAATAGAGCATAAATTTACACAAAGTAATGCGCTCATTAATTATCGTATTGTACTCTACACACAAGCGAATCGTCATGCAACTGTGTATGAAAATTTTCTAGAAGAAGATATTGAGAATTCACTTGTGCTTTATGGGTATGATATGCATATTTCAAAAGACTCTTCGCTACGCATAGTAAAAATGCAGAGTATGCAAAACAGTGGCTATAGTATGGTTGCTTCACATAAGATCAATGTTGCTAAAAATGCTCATGCAATGTTTAAAAGCTTTGATCTTGGTGGAGATCATGCACTGCAACTTCTCAAGGTAGAACTTGATGAGCGTGCCCATGTAGATGCAGGTCATCTCCTCTATCTCAATAGTGAAGCAAAACGTGGTACCGTCTCTCAAATAGTCCATCGTGGTCAACATTCGACCTCAAAACAAGAAGCCAAAAACATCTTAGATGGCAATTCCAGAGGTATCTTTGATGCACTCATTCGTGTAGAAAAGAGTGGTAAATATACCAAAGCTGAGCAGAACTCTAAAGCTATTTTACTTCATGACAAAGCGTATATGGCTGCAAAACCACAACTTGAGATCTATATTGATGAACTGGAAGCAAGCCATGGTGCTACCACTGGACAACTAAGTGAAAAACAGCTTTTCTACCTACAAAGCCGTGGTATCTCTCGTGTTGAAGCTAGAAAAATATTGGTTATTGCTTTTGCAAATACACTAATTGAAACGGTTAAAGACAGTAGACATCAAGAGCGCATCAAAAAAGCTTTTGAAGAGGTCTTTTATATAGGACATAAAAAGGATAACTAATGAATATGGAAGAAACAGTAGCAAGATATAAAGAAGATTTTGAACTTTTCCCTACAGATAATGATAAGTTAGAGTACATCTTTGATTTAGGAAAACGCCATACAACACTGCCTGAAGAAGAGAAAAATGAAGCTACCTATGTACACGGATGTGCTTCTGATGCATGGCTTGTCGGTGAGTGTAAAGATGGAATACTCGAACTTCGTGGTGAAGGTACTTCTGAGATGGCCAAAGGTATGCTGACCTTGCTTTTAGACATATTCTCCAACCGTCCAGCTGATGAGATACTCAGCTTTGATCCTGCCAAACTCCATGATATGGGTGTGGTAGAACTCCTCTCACCTGTACGTCAACAAAGTTTGGAAGCATTTTTAAAGATGGTCTATGGCTACGCACAAAAATGTAAAGAACAAGGATAGAATGATGAGTAGTGAAGAGAAAAATATCAACGACAAAATGGCTGAAGAGAGACAAAAATTTATTGACTCTCAGCCAACAGACGAAGAGATGAAAGAAAAGATCATCGCTCACCTTAAAGAGATCTATGACCCTGAACTTCCGGTAAATATTTATGATTTGGGACTCGTCTACAATATAGATACATGGACAGATGAAGTCTCTATGATGAAAAAAGCCAAAATTACTATGACACTTACCTCTGCTACGTGTTCATTTTCACAAGTGATCATCGATTTGGTCAAAAGTATTGCTGCTCGTCAAGAAGGTCTTGAAGAAATAGAGGTAGAAATAGTCTTTGACCCACCATGGAGTCAAGACAGCATGACGGATGAAGCTAAGTTAGCTATGGGATTACTCTAAAAAATAACCCTATCCTCCTCCGTTTGACA
>JBFEKK010000061.1:0-5643 GCA_041552675.1 Sulfurovum sp. | reverse complement strand
TCTGTAAATCCTGCTACCCCTACAACGGTTTGAGGATAGTTTTGTAAAACTTGTGCGACTCTATTTACTTTGTATCTTGCATTTGGCTGTAGTTTCGATGATCCCGTAGCAAACATCATACGATCTCTAAATATAATTTTCACATGGTCCTTGAATTTTGAGACAACGATATCTCTACGTGGATCAAGTGCAGCAAGAGGATCATTGTTTACCCCTGTTCCAAGGGCTCGTGCAACTTCATTGGCCTGTTGGTCCATACTGTATCCTACAGCTCCACCTAGTGCAGCACCTAAAAGACCGCCGATAACGGCACTTTTTGCATCGTGCTTACCTGTATTATAGCCTATCACTGAACCTGCTAGGGCACCAGCAGCTACACCTGTTTTTGTACGATCGTAACTTTCATCTTGAACTAGGCCTGGTTGCTTGTAACATCCTCCTAGCATAAAAGCAGCTACCGTAGCAGCAAATATCGGTTTGGTTAATTTCATTTTATTTCCTTTTTATAATCAGGTTCAGGCTATTGCCATCCACCTGTTTCTACTTGTTCTGGATTACTATTGTCTACAGCACTACCGATACCAGCACCAAGTGCTGTACCTATCAGTGCACCTACTGCAGCATTTTTTCCACCGCCACTACCTGTATTGTACCCTATAACTGCGCCTGCTACAGCACCAGTTGCTGCACCGGTTTGCGTTGCATTGCTAGGCGCTACTTCTTGACCTGTACACCCAGTCAATAAGGCAATACTTGCACTTGAAGCAAATAGAATATTAAGTATACTTTTTTTCATAATGATTCCTTCTTTATTTAATAGTGTGAATTATATCACAGAAATGTGTTAAAAAAGTGGTGCACTATTTAGATTTTATTTTCTCATGCCATTGCCAAAGGGTTTTCTCAAAACCTATCTGTTTAGTATCATAGTATTTTTTGGGTACTGAGAGGTAGGGTTGTTCTACCCATCCACCAAAATCATGGGGATAGAGATACGCTTTGGCATGTGTCTTTATATGAGAGGGAATAGGGTGTATCTCTCCATCTTTTATAGAATTTAGCGCAGCGTTTATTGCCATATAAGCACTGTTGGACTTGGGTGAAGAGGCAAGATAGATAACCAGTTGGGAGAGAGAGATTCTTGCTTCAGGATAACCTATATGTTTCACGATGTTCAGTGTAGAACTTGCAAGATTGAGGGCAGGGGGATTTGCATTTCCGATGTCTTCACTGGCTAGAATGGCTAAGCGTCTTGCGATAAACTCTGCAGGCTCTCCTCCATCTATTAATCTGGCAAGATAATAGATAGAGGCATCTATATCGGAACCCCGGATACTTTTGATCATGGCAGAAGTAAGTTCATAGTGGCTTTCACTCTCAGCACTTCCTGCCTGCATAGCATGAGGACGTATCTGCTTGAGTGTGCCCAGTGTGATAGGACTTTCTACAGCCCCTGCACTCTCTAGAAGGTTTAACATCGCCCGAACATCACCACCACTGGAAAAGACAAGATATTCTTTTGCATCCTCTTCTATGAGGATCTCTTCTAATTGGAGTATATGTTCCAGATACGCATGCAACTCTTTTTGGCTGACTGATTCAAGTTCAAAAAGGTGAGAACGAGAACGCATAGCAGCGGTCAGAGAATAGTAAGGGTTTTCTGTGGAAGCTCCTATGATGAGTGCAGCGTTGTTTTCCATAAAAGGCAAGAGTACTTCTTGCTGGTTCTTACTGAGCCTATGGACCTCGTCTATGAAAATAAGAGGTTTTTGCAAGGCATTGGTGTACTCTTTAAAGATCTTGCGTAGATCCTCTATTTTAAGCGTAGTGGCATTCATTTCGTAAAAAGGTTTATCAAGAAGGGTAGCGATCACCCTCGCAAGTGTTGTTTTCCCACAGCCTGGTGGTCCGTAAAAGAAAGTATGAGAGAGGGTACCTGTGGTGATGAGCTTCCGTAATATGGCACTGTCACCTAAAAGGTGTGATTGACCTATCAGCGCATCAAGTGTTTTGGGGCGATATTTCAGTGCAAGGTTTGGCAAAACTTAATCTTTTTTACTAAACTTCTTAGATTTGTCAGATTTTGTTTCTTCAAACACTTTTTCACGTCTGTTTTTTTCTTCTTGTTTCAGTGCATTGGCTTTGTTTTTTGCCTCTATTTCGGCATTGCTTTTTCTGCGTTTCATGAATTTATGCAGATCATCATATTCTCTACGTGTAAAGTAACGTGTTTTGTTGGTCGGAAGGTTATTTAATTCTATACCTCCAAAGGCTACACGCTTCAGATCAAGTACTTTTGCATCAAAGTGTGCAAAGAAACGTCTCAGCTCTCTGTTTTTTCCTTCAGTGATGGTTACACGAAGCTTTGAAAAGTTTTTTCCTTCTGCTCTTATTTCATAGTGCACAAAAGGTGCAAATTCCATGCTGTAGATCTTGCTTTTTTCATGTGCACCAGCACGGGCATCATCCAGTACAAGACCCTCCTGCATCGCGGTGATCATCTCTGGAGTGATAGGTTTATCTATTTTCAGGTTATAGGTTCTGTCTAAACTACTCTCCATAAGAGCCGTTGCGACTTCTGGAGAGTCTGTTAAGAGCAAAAGTCCTTCAGAGGCATAGTCCAGTCTACCTACGGGTACAAAGTGTCTATATTTGCCTGGTAGTTTATGATAGATAGTGGCACGTCCTCTGTCATCTTTTTTTGTGACTAGAACCCCTTTAGGTTTGTTGTAAACGATGACAGTCACTTCTTTACTCTCCTTGACCGGTCTACCTTTGACATAGATATGGTCACCTTCTTCTACTTCATAGCCAAAATCTTTCAAGACTTTTTTGTTTAAAGTGACCTCTCCCTCTTCTATAAGCTTATCTGCTTCTCTTCTTGAATATTTAGTGTTATGTGATATATATTTGTTTAGTCTCATTGTTTCTCGTTTTTTATTTGCTTTTAATGCCGGCATTGATCAGATCATGGATGTGCAATACCCCGATGATCTTCCCTGTATCATTTGTGATAGGCAAAAGTTGTATGCGCCCATTTTCTATAATTTCAAGGGCATCACTTGCCAGTAACTCTGTATTGGTATAACTTTTAGGATTCTGGCTGGCATATTCTATAGCCAAGTGGTCTAAACTGAATCCTTCTTTCATCAGTGCCCGTCTAAGGTCACCATCACTTAAAATAGCGATAAATCTATCTTCTGCATCTACGATAAGTACCGTACCAAGTTTCCCTTCGCTCATGGCGACAATGGCATCTTTCAGTGTCGTCGTATCTTTGATGATAGGCAGATCTGTTGTTCTCATGAGATCTTTTATCTTCACAAAAAGTTTTCTGCCCAGCGAGCCTCCAGGGTGGAAAGAGGCAAAATCCTCTTGTTTAAATCCTCTTTGTTCCATGAGTGCTACAGCCAAAGCATCACCCAGTGCCATAGTCAGTGTGGTAGATGTCGTAGGGGCAGCACCTAGGGGACAAGCTTCTTTTTCTACAGAAATGTCAAGAAAAACATCAGCGTAAGAGCCAAGAGATGAATGCTCATTTCCCGTCAGACCAATAAGAGGAATATCAAAACGCTTGATATGAGGTAGAATCTTGGTAAGTTCTTCACTCTCTCCACTACTGCTTATGGCAAGTAGGGTATCGTCTTTTCCTATCATTCCCAAGTCACCATGAAGCGCTTCTGTCGGATGTAAAAAGAAACTCGATGTACCCGTACTTGCGAATGTAGCAGCCATTTTGGCACCTACAAGACCGGACTTTCCTACACCAGTGATGATGAGCTTTCCTTTTGTTCTCAATATAAGTGAAATGGCATCCAGAAAATTCTGGTCCAGACGTTCGGCAGCTTTGTATAGGGCATCTGCTTCCGTATGAAAAGTTTCTTGTGCAATTTTAATGAGATCCATGGTTCACTCTTTATATATTTTTAAAGGATTATAGCATAATTAGTAGGGGAGAGGAGATGTTTGTTGTTCTTCAAATGAAATAGATAAGGCAAATGATACTATCTCCTGCCTCAAGGCAGAAGTATATTAGATAATGAAGATCGTAGGAATAATAAGCGGATATCTTTTTTTCGTACGTACAACATGTTTTCTCACTACATTACGAATCTCATTTTCAACATCTCTATGGTTTTTTAATGCTTCAGATTTCATGTTAAGCAGCATAGTCTCAAGCAATACTTCGATCTCTTTTGAAAACTTTTTATCTTCTTTATCCGGTACAAGTCCGTGACTTGTCACCACTGGTTTACCAACAACTTTCTGGTTACTTTGACTGATTTGTGCTACAACATTAACGATACCGTCTTCAGCCAGTTTTTGTCTGTCAAGGACAACATCATTTTCAATCGTCATATTGTTTTGATTGTCGATATAGGTTTTACCGCTTTTGACTGTTTTCACTTTTTTAAGGTACTTCGTTGTGATCTCTACTTGATCTCCATCACTCATAAGCAAGATATTTCTTTCGTCTACACCACACTCCACAGCTGTTTTAGCATGCTTTGCAATATGGTTGTACTCACCGTGAACAGGCAAAAAGAATTTAGGTTGGATAAGTCTCAAGATGAGCTTTTGCTCTTCTTGGGATGCATGACCAGAAACATGAATGTCTCCAAACTCTTTATAACGTACCGTTACACCAGCTTTGATAAGCTTGTTCATGAGACCCGAAACAGAAGCCTCATTTCCTGGGATAGCTGAAGCAGAGATAATGACGGTGTCTGATGGTTTCAGTTTGATGTGTCTATGCTCATCTGTTGCCATTCGGTTCAATGCAGCCATGGTTTCCCCTTGAGAACCCGTAGTGACGATCAGTACTTCATGTTCAGCATATTTTGGTACTTCGTGTACTTCAATGAAGTGTTTGTCTTCAATGTCTACAAAACCAAGCGCTCTATTGGTTTCAACATTTCTCTCCATTGAACGACCGATAACGCAGATCTTTCTACCGTGGTTTACGGCTCTTTCCATTGCCTGGAAGATACGGTGTACATTTGAAGAGAATGTGGACATGATGACTCTTCCTTTTGCAAGATCAAAGAGTGAGTCAAATGTTTTTCCAACCACTTTTTCACTCTTTGTGAATCCTGGGTTATGTGAGTTCGTAGAATCCGAGAAAAGACAAAGTACACCTTTTTCTCCATAGTAGGCATAACGACGTAAGTCCATAGTATAGTTATCCACAGGTGTGTGGTCTACTTTAAAGTCAGCCGTATGCATAACGATTCCTGCAGGCGTCTCAATAGCAAGAGAACAGGCATCAATGATAGAGTGGGTATTATGTAGCCACTCTATCTTCATATCACCAATCTGATACTGTTTTCTAAGTGTCACAAAATTGAAATGTTTCGTGTGCGCGCTTAATCCATGTTCATTGAACTTGTTTTCGATCATAGCAAGTGCAAGCGGTGTCCCATAGATAGGAAACTGTAACTCTTTAAATAAATAAGGCATCGCACCAATATGGTCTTCATGTCCATGGGTGATAATGACATAGACGTCTTTTTGACCTTTGAGTGTATGCAAGTAAGAAAAATCAGGTACCAAGATATCGACACCGTGCATGGTTTCATCAGGGAAACTCATACCCACATCGATGACGATAGCCGTAGTCTCTGTCTCAAGCACAGCCATATT
>JBFEKK010000060.1:0-5664 GCA_041552675.1 Sulfurovum sp. | reverse complement strand
GTATGCAAGGTTAAAAAATGTGGAACCTGAACCTGAAAGTGTACTCATAAGAGCACCATGCTTCAGTGCTAACTTCTGTACATCAAACAATTCAGGCATCATTTTCATTCGTCTTGCTTGATGTAACTTATCTTTGGATGCTATACGCAAAAGATCCCAAGATTCGCTCATAAAAAGGGCTGTCATATAGGCCGCACGCGAAAGTGAATAGACTGTCTCTTCTTTTCTGTACATTTTGGGCAAGATCGTACGCGATTTTGCAGTAGATATGGTACGGTTAGGTACCACCACTACCGCTTTTAAATAGTCAGGCATACGCCTTTTTTTACTGTAGACTCTGTCACCCTCTACACAGGCGACATTAAAGCCACCCATCACTGCAGGGGTGATGTTATCCGGATGATGTTCATAGCGTAATGCCTGATTAAGTATTTCTCTTTTGTTGTATCTCTTATCTGCAGCGGTATAAGCAGCACTTAATGCAGCAACGATAACCGCAGAAGAACTTCCCAGTCCTCTTGAGATGGGAATACGGTTATGAAACTCAAATCTAAAATTATCATCTCTTCCAGTGAGTCTTTTATAATTTTCATTAAAAATACTTAAAAACAGAGAATTCTTCTTTATTTTAGGATTGTCATCACCTTCCCCATGCGTGGATAGACTCAAAAATTTTGAAGGTGTGATAGTAATTTCATTTCTTAGATCTACTGCAAGACCCAAGGTATCAAATCCAGGGCCTAAGTTTGCAGAGGTTGCGGGTACGCTTATAAACATCATTGTCCTTATTTTGAACGCTTTTAGAGAAATCTCCAAAAACTACGCTGACGCTATGTCAACTTCAGCTATTCAGCCATGCAACAAGGTCACATAGTTTCTAAACAGCTGGCAGTATATACTCAGGTGTTGATTCTTCATCCAATTCAAGATCTTGAATACTCTGAGGTAATGTAAACTTTACATTGATTGCTTGTTCATATTTTTTTGTAATTATAGTCTCTTTTTCCTTGATAAAATAAAGGTTACCTATCGCTTTTATAGGTTCCCCTCCATTTAAAGTAAAACCACTGCATCCGACACACTTAATACCTTGCACAATTTCTATCGTTTTAAGCATAATATAGGTAAGTTTTATAGCCATATAAGAGCCCGGCCCTCTGGTATATATAATCCTGGTGATATCATATTTATCGAGACACTCTTTGATCAAGGGTAAAAGAATTTCGGAAGTTTTTAAATCACTGGATATAGTGTCAATAAGCGTACCCTCTTCATATACTCCTAACATCAAAGGTGAAGAGATAGATATAATGAGGAGTTCGTATCTCTTAGGCAAAGCTTTTTGCAAATGCTCTACTTTGTAACTCTTCTACTTCTACAAGATCATAGTTTTTACTGTCTGAGAGCAATTTAGATGTAAGTTTATAATTTAGATCATGACTGCCTGCAAATGATTCATATTTAGCCAGTATATTATGACCAGAGACCATCATATCACCCATGGCATCTAAGATCTTATGTCTTGCAAATTCATTCTCAAAACGCAATCCTTCAGGATTAAGTACTTTATGATCATCAAGGCCTATGGCATTTTGAAGTGTTGCACCAAGCGCTAAGTTTTGACTTTGCAGATACTGTATATCTTTCGCAAATCCAAATGTTCTTGCTCTTGCGATCTCTTCTACAAAAGCTTTAGTACTAAACTCAAAATGCTCTTTCTGATCACCGATCACAGGATGGTCAAACTTGATACGAAAGTCAAATTGTGCACTCTCATGAGGTAACAGACGCACAAATTTATCACCTTCACTTACCTCAACAGGTTGCTTCACACGGATAATTTTCTTTGGAGCATCCTGTTCCTGAATACCTGCTTCTTCCAGCAAAAGACAAAAAGAGATGGATGAACCATCCATGATCGGCATTTCATTTCCATCCACGATCACACGCATATTGTCTATGCCATAAGCGTATACAGACGAGAGAAAGTGCTCTATCGTAGAGATATACCCTTTTTCGTTCCCTATGACCGTAGCCATACGTGTATCTATGACTGAGTCAGGAGAAAGCGGTATTCTCATCGCTAGATCTTCACGATAAAACATAATACCTGCATCTACATCAAGCGGCTCAAGTCTTAACTTGATCGGCTCACCTTTATGCAGACCTATACCTACAACTTCAACAGGTTTTTTCAGTGTTCTTTGTTGCATGACTTCCTCCTTTCTCATTTTTTATTAGTGGTATTATAGTATAATATAATAATTATTGCAAAGTGTACACTTTTGCTGTGTATAATTTTTAGGCTATTTACCTTGAATTATCTTATCCGCAGCCTTAAATACATTATCCACATTTTTTCTGATCCACTCTTGATCAAACCATTCTACCGGTCTAACCTCTATACCTTGAACCAAAAGACCAAAATGCAGATGATCACCCAATGCCAAACCTGAAACACCTGTGTTTGCTATGGCATCTCCTGCATGTACTTCATCGCCTTCATTGACCAAGAGTTGAGAACAGTGTCCATAGAGTGAATAAAGCCCCAATCCATGATCGATCATAGGCATATTTCCATAGATCCCATTTTCATTTGCAAATACTACTTTACCGGCATTTGATGTTTTAATCGTCGCCATTTTTGTACTAGCCAAGTCATACCCTACATGATAGGAGTGAGACACTTCATTCTCTTTATCTCCATAGTAGTAATGTCTTTCATCACCATAACTCGCAACCTTTTGTCCATTTCTAAGCGGGTAGAACTTTGCCATTTTCCAACTTTCCAACATATCAGAAGAGACTTCTTTACTTAAGGAGTGGATCAAGGCTTCATTTTTCAAACGCATGGTTTCATTAATCGCTTTTAACTTTTCAAGTTTATCATCGATATGAGCATACTCAGGGTCGCTTGATGCGAGATCTGTGATCTTTCCATCGATGAATTTATCTTTTGCTTTGATCCATGAAACTTTATACTGATGATTTTTGACATAAAAAGGGATGTCTGCAGCACGTGTATTTTTGGCAGCGTCTATCGCTACGACCTCAGCTTTAAACTCTTTTTGCGTAAATGGCCATGCGATAAGCGCCGCATAGTATCCTTCTTTTTTATACGGTTGGGCTTTAAATTTCTCTTCTCCTGCTTTTACATAAAGCATATCAAGATTTTCATCTTCTGCTTGAAATACAACCAAAGCACTTCCGCCTTGTGTAATGCTGTAAGAGTTTGCAAGTATATTTACATTGGGTCTTTTAAAGTCAACATTGATGTCGATCACTTTTTCACTCTTGTTCCCCTGAGCAAAGTTCCATAGGCTGCTGTCAGTGACTAACACTTTTAATTTTAGCTTGGTTGCTTTTGTATCCAGCGTTTTACTTTGAGGATAGTTCACCAGAAGCGTTTGCTCTTTTGGTTTTCCTTCCAAAGTTCCCTCTCCAACAATAAGACTGTTTTTCCCGTCACTCAAGATCAGTTGAAAACTTTTTAATCCTTCATTATCAGTGAGTTGCACTTTCAATGGATCCTTTCGGTTCCAAAACACATTTTGCTCACTGTACACTTTCGGTACTTCTCTTTCAAATTCCGGTGCCGTATAAACATACCCCGCTCCAGCAAGTAAACCCACTAATACTACTAAAAATAATCCGCCTACTATTTTTGCTCCGCCTTTTTTAACACTTCTATTTCTCATCCAGTAATCCTAATTCTTCTATCTTTGCTAAAATTGTATCTATACTTTCTTGTAATCCGCATTGCGATCCCTTATCACCTAAAGTAAAACCTGCAGCAACTTTATGCCCGCCGCCTCCAAAAGCCATAGCCACTTTGGATACATCTACCTTTTTACTGCGTAAAGAGATACGGATACCATCCTCCAACTCCATCGCAAATATCGCTATCTCAACTGTCGCTAAAGATCTGGCATAATCTACAACACCTTCCATATCCGGTACAGTTGCACCTGATGCACTTATATCTTCTTTGGTTACCATGACTGCAGCTATTTCCGCGTCATGATATAAAGATAAAGACGTTAAAGCTCTTTGCAAAATACGTAATGAACTTAATGGTCGTCTCTGAGTAAAGTGACGGGCAATTTCATCAGGTAAAGCACCCGATTGAACAAGCTCTTGTGCTACGATAAATACTTCATCATTGACTGAAGAGGTTGTAAAGAATCTTGTATCAGAGAGTAATGCTGTGTAAAAACAGGTCGCTGCATCAGCCTTTATAGGATAAAGTTCTTTAAATAATGCAACTGCCACCTGTGATGCAGAGGCATACCCTGGTATCACGATATTAAGACTTCCGTAATATGTGTTACTCTGATGGTGATCGATATTGATAATATCTCTACCCTCTAAATCAAATCCCAGTCTATCCACACTTCCACAGTCACAAGAGAATATCACACTGTCAGCATAATCGATATGATGCTTGATTTTTTTAAAGTTTGGTAAAAAATCAAGATAAAGGGGTAATGCAGTTGAAGCATTCACTATTTCAACTTTTAACCTTTTATCTGTACTTAACAATGCATAGATACCTAAAGCCGTCCCCAAAGTATCTGCATCCGGATTCAGATGGGAAAGTATCGTAATAGAACCAGCGTGTTCTATCTTATTTCTGACTTCATCATAGGGAAGACTCTCAAGTATCATTTTATTCTTTCATTTTTTGAGTAACACGATTTGAATTATATATCAATTGTGTTAACAGAGTGTTACGCCTCTACCTTCATAGAGAGATCGATCCAATTTGCCTGATGAATAATAGCTCCCGAACTAATGGCATCGACTCCCGTACCGGCAATATTTTTGATCGTATCAAGTGTTACATTACCGCTGGCTTCGAGTAAAATATGCGGATAGTTTTCATTTCTGTATGCAACGACTTTCATAGTCTCTTCTGTAGACATATTGTCGCACATGACGATATCTGCTCCTGCTTGCATCGCTTTCATTGCCATTTCCAAACTCTCACACTCTATTTCTACCTTGGAAGTAAATGGTATTTTTTGTCGTACTTCCTGCATAAATGCATCTAAATCATCTATGGTCTGCAAATGTGTATCTTTTAACATCAGACAATCATCAAGCCCCATACGGTGATTGATGCCACCGCCACAGCGTACGGCATACTTTTCAAATTCACGAAGCAACGGTCTTGTTTTTCTTGTATCCAGTAACTTTACACCTGTATCTTTGATGGCATTAACATACGCAGCTGTTAAGGTAGCTATAGAACTTGCATGCAGTACCATATCCAGAATAGAACGTTCCAAAGAAAGAATGGTCTTTGAGTCTCCTGAGATAAAAAGAAGTTTTTCACCTTTACTAAAACGACTGCCATCAGATTTTCTCCACTCCAGTGTCAAATCATACATCTTTGCTAAGGTCTCAACATACTCCTGGCCGGCAAGTACACCATCACTCTTGGCAATAATATACGCCCGAATGGATTTACCTGTACTGATACGAGAGAAGAGGTCTCCACGCCCTAGATCTTCAGCCACTAAAGCCTTTAAAAATGTCTCTTTTAACATTATTTTATCGCCAACATACGTTCTAATGCTAAATTTGCATATTTGATCGTATCTGGATCCACTACAATTTCATTGATAGGCTTGTTATCCTCTATAGACTTTAATGTATTAT
>JBFEKK010000059.1:0-5684 GCA_041552675.1 Sulfurovum sp. | reverse complement strand
GAAGTATCCGTATAGGCTTCAAATCGTATATCTTCATAGTTTTCATTAAAATCGACAAGTATTTTACGTATCTCTTTACTCAAGGCAATGGCATTACCCTCTTTACTTTTATTGATATTTAAAGAGATATTCTGTTTGCCGTTATAGTGCGATATCTGTGTAGGATCACCCAATCCATAATAAACGTCAGACACATCCTCCAAACGAAAACTTTTTCCACCTACGCTCAATAGCGTTTGTCCTAATGCTTTTGCACTTTTCTCACCATTGATCGTAGAGATATAAAGGTGATCACCCTGACCGTCAAGTGTTCCTGCAGGAAAAATACTGGAGATACTGGAGATAGCCTGATACACTGAAGATTTATCCAGACCATACGCATCCAGCTTTTTTTGATCTAAGGTAATGATCACTTCTTCATCTGTGTCTCCACGTATCTCTATACTGCTAAGGTCATGGATGAGTGCCAGTTTACTTTTAAGCGCATCTGCCGCGTCAATCAGTGCTTTTTTCTCTACATCACCTGAAACTGCTACAAGCAGAAGCGGATACTCATGTACCACAATACGTGCAACAGGTTCATCCATATCAGCAGGAAGATCACGTCTTGTTTTTGAGATAATATCTTTCACATCAGAAAGGACCAACTGAGTATCACTGCCCGGTTTAATATCTGCATTAATACTAAAACTTCCATTTTGTATACTGGTGTAAAGGGTATCTATCTCAGAAAGACTTTTAAGTTCATCCTCTATACTTGTGACAACCATTTTATCCAACACATCAGCACTTGTACCGACGTATCCACCTTGGACCGATATCTGATCAAGTGTGGAAGGGGGAAATATCTCCTTGGCAATGTTCTGATACGCAAAAACAGCGAGCAGCAACATGAAAACCATTAAAATATGGTTGATAATAGGCTTATCTACTGCGAAACGGATAAAACTACGTATCATAATGTTTTATTCTCATCGTCAATTTTCCTGTATGACAAAGATGGTATCTGTGACTCTATTCTTAAACTTCAATGCCTCTACACTTTGTTCAAGCATCACTTTTTCTGCCTTCAGTACTGAAACCTCACGTTTCATTTTGTTCACAACTTTACTTTCATAATAGATCTGATTGCTCAAGTAGATCTTAATGGTTGTCAAGATCAATACAATGGCTACAGACATCAATATGACCATTGCCATACCAAAAGTAATACCGTTAGGCTTCAGCTTTTTCTTTTTACTTGCCATCAACACTGTCTTTTTTAAACCTGAAACTTCTCAGTTTTGCAGATCTGCTTCGAGGATTTATTTTAAGTTCCTCTTTGCTTGCTGTCACAGGCTTGGAAGAAAATGCTTTACCTAAAGCATGGTTTTTACCACAGGTACAGCGCATTGCCTGAGGATCACAAATACAATTTTGTGCCCATTTTTTAAAACGGTTCTTCACCAGACGGTCTTCTAATGAATGAAAAGAGATGAGTGAAACCACTTCCCCCTTCACATGCTTTTGTTCCAAAGCATCAAGTAATCCTTCTATTTCACCTAGTTCATTGTTGACTTCTATACGGATAGCTTGAAACATCAACGTTGCAGGGTGTATCTTTCCTCCTGCAGGGATAACAGTTTTAGCGATCTCGCTTAACTCTTTAGCTGAATTGATCGGTGCTTGTGCTCTTGCTTCCACCACAGCAGATGCCAATTTTTTAAATGAACGTACTTCACCATAAGTATCAAAAATATATTCCAGTTTTTCTTTAGGGTACTCATTCACCACTTCATACGCTGAGAGTGCTGAGGATGCATCCATTCGCATATCCAGTGTTTCAGAATTGAAAGAAAAACCTCTGTCTTGTTTGTCCAGCTGTAAAGAGGAGACACCAAAGTCTGCCAACACTGCTACGATCGGACTTTCTTCTAATGTAGGAAACACAGTTGCAAATGTACCCTTGTAAAGTGTACTGCGTTCCTCATAAGGTTTTAGACGTTTTTTAGAAAAAGCCAAAGCCTCATCATCCCTGTCTATTCCTATATGTTTCAACTGCTTATATTTGGCCAGTATTTCAGAACTATGCCCCGCATAACCGAGCGTACAGTCAACAAAGTAACCTTCACCCACACCTTTAAAACTTTCCAACACTTCATTTAAAAGTACAGGTATGTGAGGTGTTTCCATGTGTTTCCTTCATTGCATAATGGTTTAAAATATTTTAATGATATAATACCGAAATATTCCTAACTAAAGGTTACCCAAATGGTAGATAAGCATCTCATCGAAGACATTAAACATGTTTCACTCTCTCTGTTTAACAAAAACTTCTTTGGTGTGTATCATGGCTCCATCTCAGCAAGAGTAAGCAGTAGCGGATTTATCATCAACTCTAAAGATACGATCTTAGATGAATTCACTGAAGAATCCCTTGTAAAACTTGATTGTCAAAAGAGAGACTACCGCTGGAGTATGGCAAATGCAGATGTACACATACATGAACATATCTATGAAACCATCCCCAATGCAAAATATGTCTGTTACACTATGCCTCCTTATGCAACAGCATACTCACTCAAACATGGTAAAGTTTCTCCTCAAGACTACTTTGGACAAAAAGTCCTGGGTGAGATCATCGTCTATGATCCAAAAAACATAGATGATTGGATGGAACGTGCACCATACGAGATTCCACAGTTTTTCCAAAAACATGACACACATCTGCTTCTTATCAAAGGGTTTGGTCTTATCTCTTATGACAGAGACATTACAGAAATGGCAAAAAAAATTTCTATTTTGGAAAACTCTTGCAGATTATTGGCATTATCAGCAAACCTGTAAAGCATTGTCCCTCTTCTTGCTCTTTATGAAGTAGCTCTATTCCCACTTCATAGAGAGTCCATACACATAGCTACTCTTCAAGTGTCAACACTTCTGTAAAGCATACTTTTGTTATACTCCTCCAAATACAATCAAACATAGGATACCTGATATGAATCAGACGCAGAAAAGATTAAGTATCATTAACCATGCTATTTCCATCACGGATGTAGAGACCATACAGCTTCAGATTTTAAAGTTGGCACTGCTTAAAACAGATACTAAAATACAAGAGATCGTTACTGCAATTCAGGAAGAAAACTATGCAAAGGCACAAGGGCTCATTAACCAATATATTGAAACACCTACAGACAACATCCTTCAAAGAACATCACAAAAAGCACAAGCTACTATGGCAGCAGAAGAGCAAGCAATTATAGATGAATTCGATCTTTTTATCACATCAAACACAAATGAAAAACCTCAAGAGATCGATATTAATGATTTTCTTCTTGATGAACATCCAGTCCAAACAAAAGTTGAAACAAAAAAAGTCGATCATAGTGATTTTGATGCGCTTCTCAATATTGATGCTGATAATGTACTGACCGACAACATTGAATTGGATGTTGCACATACCTCAAAAGATACTTTCTTTGAATCTCCAAAAGAAACAAACACACAAAGCATGGACACCCACCATATACCTAGAGATACTTTTTTTGATACCGAAGAGAGTGAAAAAGAAAAACCCATAATAGAAAAGTCTGTAAAAGAAGAGTCAACTACCAAAGAGACTGAGACATGCATACAAAAAGAGATACCTTCTAAAGATGAACCCCTCAAAGAGCTAAAACCTGCTATAAAGACAGAAGAAGAAACACGTTCATACCACTACAAAGCCATTCCTTACATTGCCCAAAAACTTAACAGTATGAAAAAACAATATCCGCCTAGAGAAAGCACCTATGAAAAGTTTGATTCTGTAGAAAACCTCTTAAGAAAGATCTCTCAGGAGGGGTATACCGAAGAGGAGATAGAAGAAACTCTCACTTATATCAAAAAGTTAAGTGAAGAGAGCAAAGAGACTGAAGCAGCACATCTACTGCTTGTCTGTGCTGCAACGGAATCAAAATTTGCACAGTTTATGTTGGGGAGAGAACTCTTTAAGGGTGTGTTACTCATAGAAAACATACCTGAAGCATTTACACAGATGCATGATTTGGCCCTTGAAGACTACCCTGAAGCACTCTGTGATCTAGCACAATTTTATGAACATGCCATAGGTACAAACAAAGACAAAAAAAAGGCTGAACAATTTTACAAAGAAGCCATGGAGTTTGGCATTAAAAGAGCTGAAAAACATTATAACCGTTTAAAAAAAGAAAACCGTAGTTTCTTTAAAAGATAAACTTATTTAGCTATCTTTTTTACCCCTTCATACGCAACCTCTATCATCTTGTCTATCTCTTCATATGTGATAACATAAGGGGGCATAAAATAAATTATATGTCCCAATGGTCTGAGCAAGACCCCTTGTGTTAACGCATATTCATAGACCTTTAATCCTATACGCTCAGTTGCCTCGTAACCCTTTAACTCTATCGCAGTGACCATACCTTGCTGTCGTATCTCTTTAACATTAGGTAAAACAGAAAACTTTTCCAACGCTTCTTTAATATATCTGCTTTTCTTCTCATTCTCACCTATGATATCATTTTGTTCAAATATCTCCAAAGTTGCCAGTGCAGCAGCACATGCCAAAGGATTCCCTGTATAACTGTGCGAATGCAAAAAGGCTTTATACTCATTATAGTCACAATAAAAAGCCTGATAGACATCATGGGTTGTCATCACTACAGAGAGAGCCAGATAACCTCCTGTTAAAGCTTTAGAGAGGGTCATGAAATCAGGTGATATCTCTGCATGGTCACAGGCAAACATCTTTCCTGTACGTCCAAACCCTGTCATGATCTCATCGGCGATGAGATGCACATTATACTTTTGGGTCAAGCCTCTTGCCCCTGTCAGATAAGCGGGGTGATACATATGCATTCCTCCTGCTCCCTGTATAAGAGGTTCAATGATAAAAGCTGCTATCTCATCGGATCTCTCTTTCAAAGTTTCTTCTAAAGCAGCCAATGCTTCATTGGCTGCATCAATACTTTGGTCTTTTGGTACAGGTACTTGCATATTGGCGATGAGCAACGGCTCATAGGTATCTTTATAGAGTTCAACATCCCCTACGCTCAATGCCCCGATCGTCTCTCCGTGATAAGAGTTTGACAACGAGAGAAAAAGTGCTTTACGCTTTCCACGATTGAGATGGTAATGATAACTCATTTTTAAGGCGGCTTCTACCGCAGAAGAACCGTTGTCCACATAAAAAACCTTTTCCAAACCTTTAGGCGTCATATTTACCAGTTTATGTGCAAGTTCTATAGCCGGTTCATGCGTGAACCCTGCTAAAAGTACATGTTCCAATGTATCAAGCTGTGCTTTGATTTTATTGTTGATCGTTTCATTGGCATGACCAAAGATATTGACCCACCAAGAACTGACTGCATCGATATAACGATTACCTTCAAAGTCATAAAGATAGACACCTTTCCCAGACTTTATTGGGACCAATGGCAAAGTTTCATGGTCCTTCATTTGTGTACATGGATGCCATATCACTTCCAAGTCTCGTTGCATCATTTTTGCATTTTGATTAGACATATTCTTTTCACGCTCCAATTCATTAGCGATAAGCTTATTTTAGATAGAATATTGTACAAATTTTTCGATTGAAGGTAGATGAAGTATGATTAGTTGGATGCAAAAACACAATAAATATCTAGTATGGACAATCTGGGTAGCAACCATCGCATTTATTG
>JBFEKK010000058.1:0-5887 GCA_041552675.1 Sulfurovum sp. | reverse complement strand
AGCGGGTTTAATGTGAAGGAGATTATCGGTTATAGTGACAATGTCACCATCAAGCTCTATGTGATTATAGGTATCTTCCAATTCGATCGTCATCTCTTTGACCTCTCCGTAAAAACTACCGAATTTTTTGATGAACGATGCAGGGGTGAAGATGAAAAAACGGTTGGAACTCATAAGCATGAAGGGTGTCATGATGAGGTGTAGGGGCAGTAAGAAAAGTAAAGCAAGCACATATTTACCCATGTTATTTTTCAGCAGACCAAAACGCAGTGTTTCAGCAAGGAAGATATGCTGTAGATCACCCATATTCCCTGCAGAGAAGAGAAAGACTTCATCATTGAGTGTGAAGTAAGAATGTTCTTGGCTGTTTAGGGTTTCACCATTTGCAAGGGCATCCAGTACCTGTTTCACTTTTGGAACTTTATGAAGCTTGGCAATGATATTAAAAGAACCGGTAGGATTCAATATGAATTTGGCTGAATGCTGTATGTTCTGTAATATTTTAAGAACGCGTCTAATGGTACCATCTCCACCAGAGATAATGATAAATTGATAGGTTTCTATATCCGGATATGTTGAGAGTGCCGATATGTCTATGGAAGTGATATTGAGTTTACTGTGTTGTAGAATTTTTCCGATAGATAGAATGCGCATTAGTGTCCTTAGTTATATCAGCTATAATTATATCTATGAAACTTGAAAATGAAGATGAGCTTGATCGCTTTATTATATGTAAACACTGTCATACCCTGCATGAAGATGTGCCTACCAAAGATGGTACAAGGGCATGTTGCTCCAAATGCGGAGCAATACTTTACAGAAATGACAGTAAGTTTATCGATCATGGACTGGCTTTAAGTATGGCAGGGCTTATCTTTTTTATGCTTGCCAATCTATTTCCTTTGGTCAAAATAGAGATATTGGGGCATGAACAGTTTATTACAATCACGCAGACATTTATCAGCCTCTTTGACAGCGGATTCTATGTGGTCGGACTCATCTGCAGTTTTCTAATCTTTATATTCCCGTTAATGATATTCTCCATCAATATGCTTATTTTTACGCTTTTGAAGCGTAAAAGAGGAGAGAAGTTGAGCAAAGAATTACTTCTATTGCTTTCACATATCACACCATGGAATATGAGTGACATCTTTCTTATCAGTATTCTGGTGGCATTGGTGAAACTGATAGGATATGCACAGATACATATGGGAATGGCTTTTTGGGCTTTGATGGCATTTGTACTGATCGACTTGTATCTTTCTAAAAGTATAGATGTCACAGAGATATGGAGATTAAGAAAAAGAATTTTTTCAGATGTCAGCTGCGTGAAAGAGAATCACTCATGATAGAAGTAAGTAAAGATAAACTCATAAGATGTCCCATATGCGGGGCTGTGAATATAGATAAAGGCAAAGAGAACAAGTGTCGACGCTGTGGATCTTCTATCTACAGACACCGCGGTTTCAGTACAGAAAAAAGTTGGGCCTATCTTATTACGGCTATGATTGCCTATATCCCTGCAAACCTTTACCCTATGCTTATCACGAAGCAGTTTGGAACAGTTCAGAGCAGTACGATACTGGGTGGTATTGTCATGTTATGGGAACAAGGTTCTTATCCCATCGCACTGATCATCTTTTTTGCTTCTATTCTCATCCCGGTTTTAAAATTCCTTGTTTTGATTTATCTGCTTATTAGTGTAAAATACCCTATAGGGAAAGATAAAAGAGTCAATAAGCATAAACTTTACTTTATGACTGAGGCTGTAGGTCCATGGTCCATGATCGATGTTTTTGTCGTGGCGATACTTGCAGCGTTGATACATTTGGCCAATATTGAAATTATTGCAGGAACAGCGGCAACGGCATTTGCCATTTCAGTATTTTTTACCCTTTTGGCAGCCCATGCATTCGACGAACGACTCATTAAGGAAAATAAATAGATGTCAACAAAGATACCACAGATAGAGGAATCCAGTAACTTCAACTTGATCACTTCCATATGGATCGTACCATTCATCGCACTTATCATTGCTGGCTGGTTAGCCTATCAATATTTTTCTGAACTGGGACCTGAAATAAAAATTGTTTTTTCGGAAAACGAAGGATTAAATACAGGGCAGAGTCAGATCAAATATAGAAATGTTCCTATAGGAACAGTCAAAAAGATCGTATTGCAAGAAGATGGCGAAGGCGTGATGGTGATTGCAAGAATGGAAAAGTCTGCAACCCCATATCTTAATACCAATGCGAAATTCTGGATCGTAAAACCTGAAGTGGGAATCTCCGGTATTTCGGGTTTGGAGACGTTGATCTCCGGAACTTATATTGATATGTTTTCTGCGAAAGGCGGAGAACCCAAAGATACTTTTCAGGGATTGACTCAGGCGTATAGGTATACGGAAGAGGGTACCTACTTTCAGCTTAGTGCCCCATCCAGTTACAATGTTAAAAAAGGTACACCTATGTACTTTAAAAATATTAAGGCGGGTCAGGTAGAGCATGTCAATATCTCTCTGGATGGGCAGAGTGTTGAGTTTGTGGTTTTCATTAATAAACTCTATGTTCCTTATGTGCACAGAAGTTCCAAGTTCTGGGTTACGAGTGCGGTCGATGTAAGTTTTGTGCATGGTAGATTGGATGTTAATGTTGCTCCTGTGACGCATTTGGTACAAGGTGGTATAGAATTCTCTTCTACAGGGGAGGATGCCTCTGACACAGTACCTGAGAAATTTGTTTTCCGCCTTTATAAAAACGCTAACCTTGCAGAAGGGCAGGTTATCGGAAAAGGTGGGGATTTTATCAATACCTTTGAGATTCTGACCCAGGATTCTATCTCTAAACTCAAAAAGGGTGCATTGGTACAGTATGAGGGGTATGAAGTTGGTCGTGTGAAAGATATTGCTCTTTCATATAATAAAAACACACATAAGATTTTGGGGCAGGTACTCGTAGATATAGATCTATCCTCTTTTGCTTCAAAAGAAGATGATATGAAAAGTTGCAAACATAAATTTTATAAGGCTCTAGAAGAGGGCTTAAGTGCAAAAATATCCTCTACAGATCCTTTCACAGGTACACTTTTTGTTGATCTGGTTTTTGAGACCAATACGACACACAGAAGTATACTACAAGGAGAACACTATGTACGTCTTCCATCCCTACCTAATGATGCAGTAGGGATAGTAGATGAGGTTGAAAAGCTGGTTGCTTCTCTTAATAAAGTGGTTGATCAGAATGCAGAGCCAATACAACAAATTGTGGCAGACCTGCAAAAGAGCGTGAATAATCTTAATGTACTGACCGATACAAAATCATTTAAAATGATGCCGGATGAACTGAATAAAACTATGAAAGAGTTGACCAACACACTCCGTACCGCTAAAAAAGTGCTCAAAGGGTATGACAGTAATTCACTCTTGACGCATCAAGTGTCGCAAACACTGAAAGAAGTGACAGAGACCTCTCAAGAGATGCAGGAGTTCCTAAAACTGATGAACCGTAAGCCGAATTCACTTATATTTGGAGATAAATAATGTCTGTGATCAAAATTTTTTTAACCTTGAGTGCTTTATTTATAGTAAGTGGCTGTGCCTTATCTAACTATTATGTCCTTTCTACAGCTTCACAACCCAAAGAGAGCTATGTGCATACAAACCAGGTCATAGGCGTTGAGAAGGTCACTGTACCCAAATACCTTTTTAAAAGAGAGATTGCTGTAGCCAAATCATCAAGCCAGGTCACATTTTTAAGCGGTTCGCAATGGGCTGAAGATATGGATACAGGTTTAACCCACAGACTGATAGCTTTTTTACAAAAAAAGTTTAAACAGCCAAGTGTCTATGCGTATCCCTGGGGTACAGACACGCAGCCGGATATAAAAATAAAAGTGCACGTAACACGTTTCATTGCACAAGGAGACAGCGTGTATCTTGATGCCAGTTGGGAAGTGAAAAATATGCGAACTGAGCAAAGAAGTCTTAAATTGTTCAATACCATAGTCCCAACGAAAGCCGATGCCAGAAGTATCGTAGATGCTATGAACAGAGCATTTGGACAATTGGAAGAAGATGTGGCTAGAGGAGTGAGGAAACTTTAGGATGTTCTATTAGCTTTTTACTGAATATATTAATGGCTCGAGTTTTGTATAAGCGTCTAGAAATGAGAAGGAAGGCTATGATACCTTTGAATGATAGTGAGACATCGTAAAATCATGAAACGTATAAACAAAAACGTCATTATGCTAGGGTGGGTCAGCTTTTTTACCGATATGGCTTCTGCAATGGTCATACCTATTTTGCCTATTTTTGTTGTTGTGGTCTTGGATGAGGGAATGGACAAACTAGGTATTATCGTAGCGATATCTACTTTTGCCTCATATGCGCTTCGTTTGGTATCAGGTTATATTTCTGACAGATATGGCATTGTAAAGCCTTTGGTTGTGGGAGGGTATGCTTTTTCTGCTTTGAGCAAGCCTCTGATAGGATTAACACATGGCTATAAAAGTGTAGCAGCTTTACAAGTAGTTGAGAGATTGGGTAAAGGGCTGCGTTCTGCTCCTAAAGATGTAATGATCGTCCAGTATAGCAAAGAAAATGCCTCGGGTAAAACCTTTGGTTTTCATAAGATGATGGATATTGCAGGAGAACTTAGCGGTGCACTGATACTCTTTGTACTGCTTTGGTACTTTGGTCAGAGTGAAACTGTGATGCGTAATATCTTTTATGCTACTTTGCTTCCTGGTATCATAGGACTTGTTATTGTTGCTTTTTTTGTACGTGATGTACCTAAGCCAAAGCATAACCCCAAACAATCGTTTACATTGACACCTAGTGATAAAAAAACGATTGGTGCATTGTTTTTTTATTTTTTATTTTTGCTTTTTGTTTTTAGCCCTTCTTTTTTTACGATGCAAGCCAAAGAGGTTGGCATTGCCACAGCTGTCATACCTCTGCTCTTTGTTGTATCCGCAGGAGTACAGACATTGAGCAGTTATCTTTTTGGCATACTTATTGATCGATTTGGTGTGAAACGGATCTTGGCATTTTCGTATGCTTGCGGTGCAGCTGCTCAAGGATTTTTAACGCTTCAAAGTCCTGTTTTTACATGGATTGCCTATGTATTCCTAGGACTTTTCACAGTGGCTTCCCTGAATGCAAACCGTGCTTTTATAGCAAAAAGTGCGTACAATAAAGGTTCAGTCTATGGCGTTTTCTATGCAGGAGTAGCACTTTTTGGAGCATTTGGAGCATACATTGCTGGGCTCATATGGGAACATTTGAATATGCAGATCGCATTGACATATTCTTTGGTGGGAACATGTGTATTGACAGTACTTTTTCTTTTGATGAAAGGCCGTCATGAAAACTAAAGTATTCACATTTCTTTTAAAAAACAAAGCACTCATCATGATGAACATTCTAGGCTTTTATCTGTTTGTAAAAATGGCAGAAGATGTGATAGAAAAAGAATATATTCTGGTGATTGATCGATGGATAGAGACTCATGTCAATGCTATGCAGACCCCATTATTGACTAATTTTATGGTTGCGCTGACCAATTTCAATGGTGCAATGGGTATTTTTATTTTTTCCATATTAATGATACTCTTTTTGATCTATAAAAGATGGTATAACGATCTTTTGTTCTATATCTTTTCTGTCTTTGGTGCCAATATAGCTTTTATTGTTATCAAAATGATCGTGCAGCGTGCCAGGCCGAGTTCAGATATACTTACGATAACAACCCATTCTTTTCCCTCAGGGCATGCAACGATGGCAACAGCAATGTCACTGGCTGTCTATTTCATTCTTGCCAAGAGAGTGCATTCTATAGGTTTACAGTTATTGTTATTGGTAAGTTGTATAGTGTGGCCGGTGATCATT
>JBFEKK010000057.1:0-5915 GCA_041552675.1 Sulfurovum sp. | reverse complement strand
TTGATAGGTGCAGCTTGAAATGTATTACTCGTAAACACAGCGGATATGTCACAAGGTTGTTCACTTCGTATAAAAGCTACATCACCGTCTATGTCACTTGACTCAGGATTAGCAGGTTTGGTTCTCATACCAACATTGGTTGCACCACAGAAGAATCCTTGTACATTTTCAAGTCCATTTTCAACAGGAATCAGTTTAAACATATTTGAGTTCCTCAGGCTTTTCTTTTTTGCGCATGATTTTTTTAGCTTTAGCGATACCCTCACCTGTACCGATAATTAAAAGTTTGGATTCTGGCATGATGATCGTATCACCTTTAGGCATAGGGATGAATCTATCATCTTTTTGACGTATGCCGATAACGGTCACATTTGCGACGTCTCTAAAACGCGCTGCTTTTATTTTTTTTAGTGCAAGCCACGATGTTTTGAACACTTTTGCTTCTTCCATATCAAGAGGAGTATCTTTTTTATAAAGAAATTCTTGAAGAAGGTTTTCCATTTCAGGACGTGCTGCCATTGCATTGATACGCTGAGCCATAAGTTTCGTTGCTGTAACAACCTTATCCGCACCAAGTTTAAGGAGTTTTTGGTCATCTTCATTGCTTCTTGCATTGGCAATGATGAGAAATTTTTTGCCACGGTGTATCTCTGTTTCATAGAGTCTGGCAGAAGCAATGGTTGCAATGTTATCTGCTACGTTAACTGCCAACGTGATGACACCTTTTGCTGAAGAGAGATGTGATTTTAATATACCTTCTTCTGTATGGGGTTCTGCAGTTACAAAGTAAGGATAATGGTGTTTTTTTGCTATCTCATCCATATCTTCTCTAGGGTCAACAACCACAAAAGGGATGTGGTTTGCACGAAGTTGTTTGGTTACTTCTATCGTAAATTCATTATGATAACAGACAACAAAATGATGTTTAAGTCTAGCAATCTCGTAAAGCATTTTACGCTCCTTAGCAGTTTTTTGAAATTCACCTTTTTTGACGACTTCTGCGATAATACCTATAGCGATAGAAAAGACGACAAAGCCAAAGATGATAAGGGTAATGGTAAAGATACGGCCCATATCTGATATGGTATGTATCTCTCCGAAACCTACAGTAGTAAATGTGATACCTGTCTGATAAATAGCATCCATAAGTGGAAAACCGTCAATAAGCATATAACCGATTGTACCGATAAGCATGACAAATACAGTAAGTATAAGAGGAAGTCTAAAAGGGGCTAAATGACCATAATACTCATCATTTAGTGTAATATGTGGTTTGGGTGCGCTTCTCCAACCGAGAAACTTTTTAAGTCTTTGTGTGGCTTTCAAAGCCGGAGTCCCAAAAGTAGGGACTTACTCAGCTGTGGCAGCTTGAGCAGCGTGTTTCTTCATGGTTCTAAGTGTAGAAGCAGCAACTTTAACTCTTTTAGTTGTTCCATCTTCAAGTGTGATCTTCACAGATCTCAAGTTTGGAAGTTGTCTTCTCTTTGTTTTGTTATTTGCGTGAGAAACATTGTTTCCTGTTAATGGGCCTTTGCCCGTAATGTCACATCTTCTTGCCATAGTATGTCCTTTAAGTTGATCGTCCCAGTTACACTTTTTTAAAAGTTCGGTGTAAAACGATGAATATTTTGTGGGATTATAGACAATTTGAGCATAAAATTTGCTTAAGGTATTTGTTTCTCTTCTTAGTTTTGCATGAAAAAAGAAAACGAATTCAAAGGAAGCCACTCGCTTAAGAGTGTGGCATATGACTTGCTAGTGATATTCTATCGTAAATCGTATGGTATCCTTCTATTATGAAACAAGGTCACAAGTGTTATTTCGCTATAATAAATCAAAATAACACAAGAGGATATTTATGTTAGTAGCCCCAAGTATACTTTCCGCTGATTTTGGACATTTGGCTCGTGATGTTGCAGCCATTTGTGAGGGTGGTTGTGACCTTGTACATGTCGATGTGATGGATGGGCATTATGTACCAAACCTTACCATAGGACCTGTTGTTTTGGAAGCTGTAGCTCAAGCGGCAACCAAACCTTTGGATATACACCTTATGGTAGAGAACAACACATTTTTTGTTGACCTTTTCGCACCTTTGAAACCGGGGTTTATATCGTTTCATATAGAAGAGGAGAAACATCCTCATAGACTCATACAAAAAATACGTGCGTTGGGTATACGTCCTGCGATTACGCTTAATCCACATACACCGATTGAAGCGATAGAGTTTTTAATTGAAGATGTCGATATGGTGCTTCTCATGAGTGTTAATCCAGGTTATGGCGGACAAAAATTTATTCCTTCGGTTATAGAAAAAGCACAGCGCTTAAAAGCACTGATAGAGAAGCGAAATCCAAAATGTCTGATAGAAGTAGATGGTGGAGTGAATGATCAAAATGTAAAAGAGTTGGAGGCAGCAGGTGTCAACGTTGTTGTGGCTGGTTCATTTGTCTATAACCATCCAGATGGCATAGAAAAAGCCATTTCTGCATTAAAATAAGGGAAAAGGGAAGCATAGTATGAGAGTAAAAATTTGTGGGATTACTAATTTGAAAGATGCTTTACATGCTGTAGAGTGTGGAGCAGACGCATTGGGTTTTGTTTTTTATAATCAATCACCACGTTACATCACGCCTGCAGCAGCGAAAAGAATCATCGATCAACTTCCTCCTTTTGTGGAAAGAGTAGGGCTTTTTGTCAATGAAGGTGTAGAGACGATAGATACAGTGTGTAGATACTCTGATATTTCACGCGCACAGATTCATTTTGATGTGGATGAAGAGTCTTTGGCTGCCATCGGGTTACCAACATTGCCTGTGGTACGTGCAAAAGGCCCGGAAGATTTAACAAAATTTAAAAATAGATATCGTTTGGTAGATGCTTACAGTGAAGCATATGGCGGTTCGGGAAAACGTCTGAATCTTGAATGGTTCAATGGTGTAGACTGTTCTAAGATCGTTTTGGCAGGAGGCTTAACTCCTGAGAATCTAGCCCAAGTCAAACAACTTGGTTTTTATGGTGTGGACGTAAGTTCAGGCGTAGAATCCATTAAAGGGAAAAAAGACCCTAAAAAAGTGCAACAATTTATAGCCAATGCAAAAAGTCTTTGAAGAACTCACCACAGCATTTCGTAAAAATGACGGGGTGTTACATGAAGAACAATACAGACATATCGTTACAAAGCATACAACACTACTGGAAGATGCTGAAACAATCTTCATTCTTCTTCAAGCTTCAGGCTATCCTATCACCCAGTTGAATGAGGAACACTATAGACTTGAGACATGTTTTACTTCACATCAAGAACAGCGTTATTGTGTCATAGACATAGAAACGAACGGATCTAAGCCAGGTACTTCCCAAGTCATAGAGATCGGTGCAGTGATGTTGCAGAATGGGGAAGTGATAGACCGTTTTGAAACCTTTGTCGAATGTGCTTTTTTACCAGAATATATTACCAAAATTACAGGCATAGAACCTACAGACCTCATAGGTGCACCCACAAGAAAAGAGGCGTTAACAGCATTACGCCATTTTATGGGTGATGCTGTGTTTGTCGCACATAATGCAAATTTTGATTATAGTTTTTTGAATGCCTCTTTTGACAGATTTGGCTTGGGACATATAGGTAACCCTAAACTATGTACGATTGATCTTGCTAGACGTACCTTTGAGAGCGAACGTTATGGTCTTGCCTATCTTATAGATTTTTTAGAGATAGAAACGGCTACGCATCATCGTGCTTTTAGTGATGCTGTATGTGCTGCGAAGGTGATGGAAAAAAGTTTAGAAACACTGCCGGAGTATGTAAAGAGTGCAGATGAGTTACTGCGTTTTTCCGTCTCAAGTAAGAAAGAGAGAAGGGTAAAAAAAGAAAAAAAGAGTGAATAAACTCTATTGTTCTTTTCCTAGAATATGGTGCAAAAATAGTATCTGTGCAAATACAGGGGCAAAGATATTGACTAAGGGGATATAGTTAAAGAGTGCAGCTATCATAGCCAAAACTCTTGTTTTTCTTCTTTTTTCTTTCAGTACTGTGTTGTCACTGATGAAGAGTGCCCCTACATCATAAATGGTAGGTTCCTTCAGTAAGATAGACCACAAGTAGAGTACCAATACCTGACCAAATACGGGTATAAAAAGTAAAGGCAGTGTGATCATGAAAAGCAGTAGAAAAACGATACTGGCTTTAAGTGTTAAGAGGATAGAAGTAGTGATATTTGCACTGCCAACTACAGAAACATCAGGATAACGTTTTTTAGCTAAGGCGATGAGTAACTTTTCACTGTAAAGTGAAGTTAGCAATGAGACAATGATGATAAAAAGCATATAGGTAAATGAAAAGGTTGCTACAGATGCTCCTGATGTTTGTAACCATTCCCATGGGATCCATGAAAGATATGAAGCAATGATGTTTGTTAATACCCCCCACATATTCCATGCGAACAGCAGTGTAACGGCCAATGAGATGAATCCTATTTTGATAACAAATAGGATGACATCTTTAGAGAACATGTCCTGTAAACTTTTTGTTATGATCTGTCTCATTTTTTTAATACTTTATGTTTATTGATATTCATTTTTAAAACTGACATAACGTTTAGCAGAGGCATAGAGTTCTGCTACTTCTTCGTCTGTTAACTCACGCACTACTTTTGCAGGACTTCCCATGATGAGACTTCGAGGAGGAAAGACTTTGTTTTTTGTTACAAGGCTGTCTGCACCTACGATAGACTCCTTTCCTATGACAGCACCATCAAGTATGGTCGCAGACATACCTATGAGGCAGGCATCCTCTATGGTACAGCCATGAAGCATCACTCGGTGACCTACCGTGACATCATTACCTATGACAGTAGGATGTCCATCTGACATATCTGCTTTTTTATGATGTGTTACATGTACCATACTGAGATCTTGGATATTCGTTCTGTCGCCAATAGTGATGTGATGTACATCACCACGTACGACACAGCCAAACCATACAGCAGAATCTTCTCCCATGGTTACACGTCCTATCACAGAAGATCCTTCTGCTATCCAGGCATTAGGTCCGAGCTTGGGTGTCCACTCTTTAAATTTTATAATCATTAACTCTCCTTCAATATACGATTTGCTAAACGGCTTACGTAGTCAGGTGTCTCTTTTTTTGTTTTATCATGAATCTTGTTGACATACTCTTCTAAGACACAATGGTTGTTTACTGTTTTACCCAGAGGCGGTACTTTTGTGTAGTTTCCATCTTCTTGCAGTTCCCAGCGTAAGGCATTATCTGCAAGTTGTAACATCAAAATCTGCTCAATCTTTTGTCTCAGGGTCTCTTCCAAGATAGGTGTCATAAGCTCTACACGTCTTACAAGGTTACGTGGCATGAGGTCCGCAGAAGCAATGTAGCATTTGATTTTGTCATGTTTAAAAAAGTAGATACGTGCATGTTCCAGGTATTTTCCTATGACAGAAGAGACGGTAATGTTTTCACTGATGCCTTTGATCCCCGGTCTTAAACAACAGATACCACGGATGATAAGATCGACCTTACATCCTTTTTGGGAAGCGATATAGAGTGCTTTGATGATATCCATATCCACTAAAGAGTTTGCTTTAAGAATGATGTGCCCCTCGGACCCATGTTTACACTCTTTCTCTATGAGTTTGATGAGCTTAGGTTTGATCTGTGTAGGCGACATGAAAAGTGTATCTAATTTTGTATGCGTAGAGAAACCTGTTAAGAAGTGAAAAAAGTGTGTGGCATCTGTACTGAAGATTTCTTTGGTTGTAAAATATGATATATCGGTATAGATCTTCGATGTACTCGGATTATAGTTCCCTGTTGCTAAATGTACATAACTTTTCAGCTTTCCATTTTGTCTTTTGATCACCTGTGCGATCTTAGCATGTACTTTGAGCCCTGGTAT
>JBFEKK010000056.1:0-6138 GCA_041552675.1 Sulfurovum sp. | reverse complement strand
CATTTCAAGTTTATAGATATCAAATTCTTCTTGCAGATCATACTTGGCAAGCCAAAAAGCAAACCATACCATACCTGCGCCAAAAAGTAATACGAAGATACCTACGATGGTATAATTGACTCTGCTATACATCTTTTACCTTGTCCTTAAATCTCTCTTTTGTGTACTCATTCTTAAAGAATTCTTCTACAAAGGGATGTTGTGATTGTAACACATTTTCAAGTGAACCCTGTGCAACTACCTGTTTATCTGCCAAAACGGCAATCCTGTCTACGATACTGAAAATGCTTTCAAGATCATGCGTGATCATGACGACAGTGATTCCTAACAAGTCACGCAATTCCACGATAAGTGCATCAAAATTTCGTGCACCTATGGGATCTAATCCGGATGTGGGTTCATCTAAAAAAAGGAGCTTTGGCTCCATCGCCAATGCCCTTGCAAGCGCAGCACGTTTCACCATCCCTCCACTAAGCTCGGAAGGATACAAACTACCTACATGAGGCTCTAATCCTACAAGTGCCAACTTGGATTGTACCAATTTATCTCTCATCTCTTTCGAGATATCAGTATACTCCTTAAGCTGCACTTCTATATTTTCTGCAACCGTCAAAGAGGAGTAAAGTGCTCCAAACTGGAAAAGCACACCCCAGTCACTGCGTAAGTCCTGTGCATCCTTAAAACCTATACGGCTTAAGGGTTTACCCAAAACAGTTATTTCCCCTGCACTCGGTTCCAGGAGCATGATCATCTCTTTCATAAGTACTGATTTCCCTGAACCGCTTTCACCCAAAATAGCATAAATCTCATTTTCATCAATATGAAGATTGATTCCATCATGAATCGTTCTTTCACCAAATCGTGTAATGACATCTTTCACTTGAATGACCGTATTCATAGTCCAAGCTCCGTAAAGATCACCGAGAAAAGTGCATCAAACGCAATCACTAAAAAGATTGAGTTCACCACTGACGCTGTAGTATGAAGTCCTACACTCTCTGTACTATACGAGACTTGAAATCCTCTAAAACATCCTACAGCGGCAATGAGGAATGCAAAGACCGGTCCCTTCATCATACCGAGTAAATAATGTTTCACTTCCAAAACTTCATAAAGTCTTTGGGTGAACAGTCCCATTGAAATGTCCAGTTGCATACTAGCAGCAACCATACCACCCAAGATACCTATAAGATCAGAAAAGAAGATCAACAATGGAAGTGCTACCATTAAAGCAAATATACGCGGAAGTACCAAAAAAGTATAAGGATCAAAACCCATAGTACGCATGGCAGCTATCTCTTCTGTAATTTTCATCGCCCCTATTTCAGCCGTATAGGCAGAACCACTGCGCCCTGCAATTACAATAGCAGTGATCATAGGTCCCAACTCTCTGGTAATGGATATCGCGACCGTATCTACTATGAAGATATCTGCGCCGAATTTGGCTAATTGAACAGACCCCTGATAGGAGATAACCATCCCCACTAAAAATGATGTTAATGCTATGATAATAATGGCATTAAACCCTGATTGATGAATATGGTATATGGTTTCTTTAAAACGTATATCTTTCGGTTTTACAAATGTATGAAACATAGCATAAAAAAGATGTCCTAAAAAAGTAATGAAACTCTTCATTTCATCAAATATCTCATAGGTTCTTTTACCCAGCTTTTCGAGCATACCTTTTTTTCTAGGAGGTTCATTCTCCGGGATATTTCTATTAAGTAGATTATACATATCTTTTTGATTATCTGTATAACCTACGATCTCTACATCTGTTTCTTTTTGAAATCGTTTATAATATTCTATAAAAAGCAGTACGCCTGCACTGTCAAAATCACTGATACCTGAAACATCCCACACAATCTTTTTATCATAAGGAATTTGGAGCAGTTCCTTTTCTATTTGAAGCACAGTGCCAAGCATCCATTCTCCTGTAGAGATAAGCTTAAGATGATGCTGATCTGCTTCATATGTCAAGAACTGTTTTATCATAAGAATTATTATAGGTAAGATTAGATTAAGTTTGGCTATAATTATCATAATTAAACATCAAGGCAATATTATGAAAAATTTTGGTTTAGACATTTGGGGTGATGAAAACTTTATCATTCAGGGTGATACTATCAATATCAATCATGCCTCTAAGCCATCATTGATCTCCATTACCCAGGAAATACGTGAAAAAGGCTATAAAGGTCCTCTGCTTCTTCGTTTTCCTCATCTTATAGAAAAACAGATATCTACACTCTTTAACACTTTTGAGAAAGCAAAACAGGAATTTAACTATAAAGGAAATTTTCAAGCTGTTTTTCCTCTCAAGGTCAATCAATTCCCAAATTTTGTGCATGCCCTTATGCATGTTTCTCAAAATTACAACTATGGACTTGAAGCGGGAAGTAAAGCTGAACTTATCATTGCAATGACGAAAACGCCTCTGGGTGCGCCGATTACAGTGAATGGTTTTAAAGACAAAGAGATGATATCACTTTGTTTCATCGCAGCAAAGATGGGACACAATATCACAGTCACCATAGAAGGTTTGACAGAGTTGGAGACTATCATCCAGGTCAATCGTGAATTTAATGATGAAGTAGATACACCTATTGCACCTAAGATCGGTGTACGTATACGTCTTCACAGTTCAGGCATAGGTATCTGGGCAAAAAGTGGAGGATACGGTTCTAAATTTGGTCTTACTTCCACTGAACTTCTTGAAGTCTATACCATGCTGGAAAAGAATGCTCTTTTAGACTACCTCTGGATGATCCACTTTCATATAGGCTCACAAATGGGAGACATTGCCCCACTTAAAAAAGCATTGAGAGAAGCCGGAAACATTTATGCAGATCTCAAAAACCGTGGGGCTGATGCACTTGGAGCGATCAATATTGGTGGCGGCCTTGCAGTTGAATACAGTCAACATGAAGATAAACAGGAAAGAAACTATTCTCTACGAGAGTTTGCCAATGATGTGGTTTTTCTAATGCAAGATATTTCCAAGAGAAAAGGTGTAGAAGAGCCGGATATTTTTACTGAATCGGGACGATATATCGCCGCTTCACACTCTGTTCTTGTTGCACCGGTACTTGAACTCTTCTCCCAAGAGTATACAGAAAAAGGACTGCGCCTTAAAGAGGTCAATCCTCCGCTTGTAGAAGAACTTTATGACCTTTTTAACTCTTTAAGCCGTGCACGTGCCAGAGAATACCTGCATGATGCGCTTGATCATATGGAAAGCCTGCTCACGCTCTTTGATCTAGGTTACATTGACCTTGAAGACCGTTCAAATACGGAGATACTTGTAAACCTTATCATCAAAAAATCTATCGCCTTACTCAAAGATGAAGACAGTGATGAACTCAAAAAACTGCAAGACCGTATACAGGAAAAATACCTTGTCAACTTCTCAGCTTTCCAATCACTGCCTGACTTTTGGGGCTTGGCACAAAACTTTCCTATCATGCCTTTAGATCGCCTGGATACCAAACCTACCAACCCTGCAAGCATTTGGGATATCACCTGCGACAGTGATGGAGAAATAGGTTTTAATCGTGAGTTCCCACTCTATCTTCATGATATTGATGTAGATACAGAAGAGTACTTTTTAGCCTTTTTCCTGACGGGAGCATATCAAGAAGTCTTAGGCATGAAACATAACCTCTTTACACACCCTACTGAAGTAGTGATCAATTTTGATGAAGAAGGAAAACATACTATAGATAATCTGATCGAAGCACAAAACATTATGGACATTTTAGATGATTTAGATTATGATACGTACCTTATGGATAAAAAACTCAAATATCATATAGAAGAATCTGAACATCTCGGTCATGAAGAAAAACGTGAACTTTTAGGCAAGCTTTACCTTTATTTAAGTGAAAATAGCTATCTTAAGACCATACAAGCCATTGACGAGGAGCGTTAGCATTGAATCCATTTAGTCTTATCAAAGAAGATTTTCTTAATGTAAAAAGGAATGATCCTGCCCTGCACTCTACCTTTGAACTCTTTTTTAACTACCCCGGATTATGGGCACTTTTGTTTCATCGTTTGGCACACCCGCTTTACAAAAAAGGACTAAGATTTCTTCCACGACTTATCTCTGCTATCGGACAGTTTTTAACGGTGATAGATATACATCCTGCTGCAACCATTGGCCGTAGGGTTTTCATTGACCATGGTGTTGGAGTTGTGATTGGTGAAACGGCGATCATCGGTGATGATGTCATTATCTATCAACAGGTCACTCTTGGTGGAGTCAGTCTTACCAAAGGCAAAAGACACCCGACTGTAGAAAATGGTGCTGTTATCGGTGCAGGCGCTAAAGTACTAGGAAACATTACCATAGGGGCCAATTCCAAAGTCGGTGCCAACTCTGTTGTGGTAAAAAATGTACCGGCCGATTCAACTGCTGTAGGCATACCCGCACGTGTACTGAAACGCGGATTCGATAACACCCCGCTCAGTCACAATAAAATTCCGGATGTCAACAAAGAGATATTTGAATATCTTCTCAAACGTCTTGCAGTACTTGAAACAGCCATTGAAAGCGGGGATAATACGCATATTAAAGAAAAAGACCATGAGCTTGAGACGCTTTATGATAACTTTATCCACTCTATGGATTAGAAAAATCTGTTGCGTTTTTTAACGCATTTTCAGATATAATTATACAATTTATAATCAAAGGTTTTTATATGCTTTCAGATCGTATCCAAACACTATCTCCATCTCTTACTATAGCCATCTCTTCACTTGCACGTGATTTAAAAGCACAAGGGAAAGATATTCTTTCTTTCTCTGCTGGTGAACCGGATTTTGGGACACCTCAACGTATTAAAGATGAGGCTATTAAAGCGATCAACGATGGGTTTACACAATACACTGCAGTACCAGGTATCCCAGAGCTTTTAGAAGCTGTAGCGACAAAACTCAAAAGAGACAATAACCTTGACTACGCACCTTCAGACATTATCGTGAGTAATGGTGCGAAACAGTCTCTTTTTAATCTTTTTCAAGCGGTACTGAATGAAGGTGACGAGGTCATCATTCCTTCACCATATTGGGTCACGTATCCTGAATTGGTTAAATATGCAAGTGCTGTACCCGTCATTGTAGAGACAAATGAGATCAGTGGATTCAAAATGACTGCTGAACAGCTCAGCGCTGCCATTACCCCTAAAACAAAAATGGTCATATTGACGTCTCCATCAAACCCTACGGGTTCAGTCTATTCAAAAGAAGAACTTGAAGCACTGGCATCCGTACTTGAAGGTACAGATATCATCGTAGTAAGTGATGAAATGTATGAGAAGCTTGTCTATGACATTGACTTTGTTGCTGCTGCAAGTATCAGTGAAGATATGTACCAAAGAACCGTGACCGTGAATGGTCTCAGTAAATCTGTAGCGATGACAGGATGGCGTTTCGGATATTTAGCAACGCCAAACAAAGAACTCATAGCAGCGATGAACAAACTTCAGAGTCAGAGTACATCAAACATCAACTCTATTACACAAAAAGCGGCTATTCCCGCACTGCTTGGTGAAGTTGATGGCGAAATAGAACAGATGAGAAGAGCTTTTGAAGGAAGAGCAGAAGAGGCAGTAAAACTGTTTAACGACATTAACGGTCTTTCTGTACTTAAACCGCAAGGTGCATTTTACCTCTTCGTCAATATCAAAGATGTCTCGAATGATTCTATAGAATTCTGTAAAGAACTGCTTCAGGCTACCGGTGTTGCTGTAGTTCCTGGCATAGGTTTTGGAGCTGAAGGTTACTTTAGATTCTCATTTGCTACAGATATCACAACGATCCGTGAGGGTATCAGACGTATTGAAAAGTTTGTACAGAGTAAAAAATAAGATTCTTTTTATACTGTAGACCAAGAAAATATCTTGGTCTACATTAACGTTAAACTACTTTTTCTTCTTAGTCATATTTTCCATAGCAAACCACACAACGCCTATAATACTAAACAGGATAACCGGAGCTATCCATGGGTTTATTTTAATATACTCAAACACTGCAATGATAGCCTCACTTGAATAATATGCACTCAGTCCTATCGTCAACACAAAAACGATCGATGCAAATACATTATAAAATGCAAACTTTTTAAAGTCATAT
>JBFEKK010000055.1:0-6156 GCA_041552675.1 Sulfurovum sp. | reverse complement strand
TTGATGTTGGGTGTACATTATGTTGGCGTTTCTATGAGCGTCTGGCAGAGCCACTGGACACATCACATTATTTATTCTGTGAACCTTGAACTCAGTGAAATGTTTAATGGTGATGATGCAAAAGTATTTGAGATGCTTCAGAATGAATCTCTACTAGATACAGACGAGAGCGGATCTGTAGGTGATAGATCTTACTCTGTACTTAAAAAAGAGGATACAGGGTATAAAAGCATTGCGTATGCGGAAGCATTTCCTGAAGAGGTGACACAAGTTACTACAGCACTTGAACAGCTCATCTCTCTTTTGAACCAACATGAAGATGATGTTTTTAATCAAAAAGCAGAATGGATAGCCTATTTTACAGCACTCAAAGTAGCTTTTACGCATACAAAGACAAATGAATTGATAGGAAAATGGGCAGATGTAGACAGACGTTGGATGGCTGTAACGACACCTTTTCAGGTAGGGCATCCGTTAGAGTATTATGAAGATCATTATAGAAAAGCTGTTGCGTTAGAATGGGATCTGCGTATTGTCAATCCTAAATTACAAGAAGGTTCAAGTACGCGTAACAACATTAAACTTTTTGCCTATGAAATGGCAAAAGATTTTGGTGAAGAAGCCTTGCATACTATGAGCAATAATCTTTTACAGGTTGATGAAACCCAACTCTATATAGGTCAACCCGTCCTTTACTACGGAGCAGAATTTAATGGTCTTTTCTCGGCACAAGTAGTACCGAATGATGAACAGGTTTCAGCAGAACTTGGTAAGAAGATCTTTGCATATGCCGATTTTGTCATGGAGTCTAAAAAATCTAAACCTATTATGAAACTCTCAGTTGAAACCATGGGTGAAGATTTTGTGAAGGCACAAAAAGAGCTTATAGATACAGATCCTAACCTTTGGCAAGAGATTTATGATATCTCTACTGTAGGACATGAATACGGTCATATCCTCTGGATAGATGCAGACACGGAAAAAAAGATGAACAGCTCTGGGCAGTTTAAAAATATCGAAGAGTTTAAAGCCACTTCAGGCGGTTTGATGGCATTTTTCCATAATGAACGTGAAGCACTTAAACATCACATTGTCAATGATCTTGTTTCCCGTGCTGTTGGGCTTATGGCATGGCGTGAAGTCGGTGAAGTGTTGCCGTATTACTGTGAAGGATTGATCCATCTTGATATTCTCTTCAGCTCTGGCGTCATTACCTATAATCAACAGATACATATTGACTACAGCAAATATGATGAGATGAAAAAAACCTATCAAAATGCATACAAAAAGTTAGCAGAAACTTATCTTTCAAAAGTAGATGCAAATCTTTATTTGAGTACGTATACAAGTAAAGAAAAAGGCGTATATTTACCGGTAAAAGAAGAGATAAAATCGTTTGTAGAGCATTATTATGCAAGATATAAAGAGATAGGACAGCAAACTATCGTACTTGCTTAGGATAGCAGTAGAAGGGACTTCCTCTTCTTCTGCCACTATTTAATTATTTTCCTTCACCATTCTCTAACCTCATTTTAGATATAATCCACGTAATTATGCCGTCATTTGAACGGTGAAAACGAGGATATTTATGCTACTTTTTACCCCAGGACCTACACCAGTACCGGAGTCTGTACGCCAAGCTATGGCAACACCTACGCTACACCATAGAACACCAGAATTTGAAGCCATTTTTAAAGAAGCCCGTGAAAGACTTTTAAAACTTCTTGGGATGGATGAGTGTGTGATGATAGCCTCTTCAGGCACAGGTGCGATGCAAGCATGTATGTTGAACCTGTGTAAAACTAAAGCATTGACAGTAAACGCTGGTAAGTTTGGTGAGCGTTTTGGAAAAATTGCTGATGCAATAGGAAGAGATAAAGTTGAGCTTAGCTATGAGTGGAATACACCTTGTTCAGTAGCTGACGTTGAAAATGCGTTGAATGAAAATGCAGATATCGATGCGATTTTTATCCAAGTGTGTGAAAGTGCCGGCGGGCTCCGTCATCCTGTCGAAGCGATTGCAAAAAGAGCTAAAGAGATAAATCCGGATATCATGATCGTAGCAGATGGTATCACAGCAGTAGGTGTAGAGCCTATAGATATCTCGAATATCGATGCACTGGTTACTGGAAGTCAAAAAGCATTGATGCTTCCTCCTGGGCTTGCTATGATCGGTCTTTCAAATGCAGCAGTTGAGAAGATAGGTTCAGGGGCAGATTATTATTTTAATATTGCTACAGAGATCAAAAAGCAGCAGCAAAATACCACAGCATGGACGGCAGCAACTACACTCATCATTGGACTCAATGCTATTTTTGATGCGATCGATGAAGAAGGAATCGATGCATTGTATATAAATACAGCAGCAAGAGCAGCAGCAACACAAGCTGCGCTTGAAGCGATAGGTTTTTCTATGTATCCACAGACACCGGCACCATCGATGAGTACAGTATTTGATGAAGATGCAGAGCCAATACGCAAACTACTCAAAACGAAGTACGGTGTTAACATGGCTGGTGGTCAAGATCACCTCAAAGGTAAACTTTTCCGTATCAACCAGATGGGACTTATCCCTGTCTATGAGTCTGCATGGGTAGTGAATGCCATAGAATTGGCATTGGCTGATCTGGGTAGAAGAGCGTTTGATGGTACGGCAAGCCGTGTCTTTAACGAAACGTATTTTAAGAAGAGTAACTAGATGATATTTGAACACGAGATCCCTAGTGGGAGCAGGCTTTATTTTGGGCAAAGTGCCAAGATAAAAAGAGAGATAGAAAGTATCGCAAGTGAAACATTGGAGATGCTTGGATTTGAAGAGATCGTAACACCACTCTTCTCTTACCACCAGCATGAATGTTTCGAGGATCGAAAGCTTTTGGTTAGACTCAATGATGAAGAAAATCACGAAGTCACTCTACGTGCAGACTCTACAGCGGATGTGGTACGTATTGTGACAAAAAGACTGGGTCGCAGTACAGAATCTAAAAAGTGGTTCTATATCCAGCCAACGGTAACGTTCCCGACAAAAGAGCAGTACCAGGTCGGGGCAGAAGTGATCGACGGTACTTTTGAGAAGATTGCAGAAACCACAACAACGCTTTTATCACAGATAGGGGCAGAACCAGTAATGCAGATAGCCAATATTCGTATTCCGCATCTTTTAAATGAAAAATATGGGGTCTCTTTAGACGTATTGAAATCGATGCATGTTGAACAGATCATGGCGGCTGATCTGCCTTGGATCGAACAGCTTGTAAGAATTAATTCTGTGAGTGATCTTGAAGATTTGAGCCTGTTTCCTAATGACATTAAAGTTGAACTTGAAAAAATCAAAGAGGCAACAGATAAAGTAGCGTACAACAACATGGTTATCTCGCCACTCTTCTATGCAAAGATGAGATATTATGACTCTTTGACATTCAGAATGTTCGAAGGTAACAGTCTTTTGGCAATGGGCGGAATATACACTATAGACGGTGTAGAAGCAGCAGGATTCGCACTCTATACAGATGAGTGTATCAGTAATAAAATGAACAGAGGATAGGGTAGATGAGTAAAGCAGATTTGATCGTAGGTCTCCAATGGGGAGATGAAGGAAAAGGAAAGATCGTTGACCATATGGCACAGACACATGACTATGTATGTCGTTTTGCAGGAGGACATAATGCCGGGCACACGATTGTCATTGGTGACAAGAAGTATGCGCTTCATCTTATTCCTTCTGGTGTACTTAACCCTAAAGCCAAAAATATTGTAGGAAACGGTGTTGTACTTTCACCAAAAGATTTCATTAAAGAGATGGAGCAGTTTGATAATTTGGAAGGAAGACTTTTTCTTTCAGACAAAGCACATGTACTTTTGCCTTACCATGCACTTATAGACCAAGCCAAAGAGCGTTTGAAGGGTGACAAAGCCATCGGTACAACAGGTAAAGGAATCGGACCTGCCTATGGCGATAAGATCGCTAGAGTAGGACATAGACTGGGAGAACTGTTAAACCCTGAAAAGCTTACAGCAAAAATTATAGACTTTTTTGCTTTGAACCAACCGATCTTTGATGCGATGGGTGTAGAAGCACCAAAAGAAGCAGAACTTTTAGCTGAGCTAGAAGGATACAAAGCAGCACTTGGAGCATACATCACAGATACGACACAAATGATGTGGGACATTCTGGATGACCATAAGAAGGTACTTTTAGAGGGTGCACAGGGTACGATGCTTGACATAGATCACGGTACATACCCTTATGTCACTTCTTCAACAACGGTAAGTGCAGGTGCTTGTTCTGGTCTTGGTATCAATCCAAAAGACATTGGAAAAGTAACGGGTATCGCCAAAGCATATTGTACAAGGGTAGGAAACGGTCCTTTCCCAAGCGAAGACCTTGGTGCAGAGGGTGACATACTTCGTAAAAATGGTCATGAATTTGGTACGACAACAGGACGTCCGAGAAGATGTGGTTGGTTTGATGCTGTAGCGATGCGTCATGCAGTACGTGTGAATGGTGTAGATCAGGTAGCACTTATGAAACTGGATGTACTGGATGGTTTTGATGAGGTGAAAGTATGTGTGGCTTATGAAGTTGACGGTAAAGAAGTTAATTATGTACCTTATGATCTTGAAGATGCTACACCGGTCTATAAAAGTTTTCCAGGTTGGGACAAAACAGAAGGTGTAAGAGAATTCGATGCATTGCCGGAGACTGCAAAATCATATATTTTGGCACTTGAAGAGATGATAGGGACTAAGATGGGGATCATTTCCACAAGTCCAGAGCGTGAAGATACAATAATTCGATAATAAGGGGTAGCAATGAGATTAAAACCACAACAAACAGGGTATGTAGCAACAAAAATCGGGATAGATTTAGCCAATGCACCTTTTGTCACTCTGCCAAAAGGTAGAGAAGCGGTTGTTGAAGCAGCAAAAAAGATCATAGATGAAAACCTTGCAAAAGAGCATGCACTGGATGAAAAAGTCAAAAAGATTCTCGATGAGAATTATGATGAAATAGAGTTTCAACATGCAGATGAGAGACAACTCTTTTTTATGATCAAAAAGAAGATGGCTCCAGAGCATGGCGTGATCATGAATTATGATGACAGATACAATGATCTGGCACACCTTATCTTGGATGAATTGTATGAAAACTACCTTGCAGAATATACAGTCAATGAAAACCAGGTAAAGAATGTGATTTTTAAATCTTTCAAAGCATTTGCTGATGCCTATGATGAAATAGATGATATTGTTTATGCAAAGATAAAAGGTATGGAAAAAGAAGTGATCCCTGGTTCTCAGGATTATGAACTGCTTTATGAAAGATTTTATCAAGAAGAGCTTGCGAAGAGAGGTATGCTTTAATGAATAAATTATCATTAAGTGATAATTTATCTCAGCGAAGCTGTAGCTTTAGGAAAAGGAGAAATATATGAATAAGATATCTTTATATTTTGAAAATGGATTGATGCTTGAAGCAAAAAGTTTTGGTGCAGAAGGCACATCTGTGGGAGAGATTGTTTTTAACACATCTCTTACAGGATACCAGGAGATCGTTACAGACCCATCATATGCAGGACAATTCGTAACATTTACAATGCCTGAGATAGGCAATGTAGGATGTAATGCACAAGATATGGAAAGTAAAAATGCTCATTGTAAAGGTATCATTGTACGAAGCTATCAGGACCGTCCATCTAACTTTAGATGTGAAGAGACATTGGCAGACTTGCTGAAAAGAGAAAATGTACTGGGTATCACTGAGATAGATACACGTTTTTTAACAAAAATGCTCAGAGATGAAGGTGCAATGATGATGGTAGCTTCTACTGAGATGCATGATCAGGATGCACTTAAAAAAGTATTGGAATCTTCACCGCGTATTGAAGAAGTGAATTACATTGAACAGGTAAGTACAAAAGAGAGTTATGTACATACTGAAGCACGTTACAATACCGATACATTCCAGTATGATACACCAAATACAACAAAAAAGATCATTGCACTTGATTTCGGTATTAAAAGAAATATCTTAAATGAACTTACACATGCAGGAATGGAAGTAACGGTTGTACCTAACTCTATGCCAGCTGAAGAGATCATTGCCAAGATCGATGCAAAAGAATGTGATGGTGTATTCCTTTCAAATGGACCTGG
>JBFEKK010000054.1:0-6192 GCA_041552675.1 Sulfurovum sp. | reverse complement strand
GTAAAACACGATCGTCCATATGCCCGGGAAGATAATCCACTTCATAACCAAACAGTATATTGATATCATTCTTATAGCGTTCCTTAGCGTTCAGTATATCATCTGTATAGGCTTGCATCTCTTCAAAAGCGAGACGATAATTCGGGTCAAAATCCATGGGTGCATGTTCAGAAAACCCATAAATATCAATACCCAGTTCTATGGCTTTTTGGATGTACTCATCAACAGTACCTTCAGCATGGTTGCAACGTGTTGTGTGGTTATGTATATCTATTCTCATAGGCTGATTTTAGCATAAAAACTGTTTTTTACCACTAATAGGATAAAATAAGAACCAAATAAATTCCATTAGGCAAAAGATGACAGATCAAAATAAAGTAGAACTTTTAGCACCAGCAGGTAACTTGGAGAAGATGAAAATCGCTCTAAACTATGGGGCAGATGCCGTATATGGAGGTACTAGTACCTTTTCATTGCGTATTCGTTCAGGCAAAGAGTTCGATATGGAGTCTTATGCTGAAGGGATAGCGTATGCCCATGCTCGTGGCAAAAAAGTGTACTCTACTGTGAACTCATTTCCTTTTAATTCACAAATGAAACTCTATGAAAACCACATTGCCAAGATAGCTGAGCTGAAACCAGATGCGCTTATTGTCTCTAGCCCAGGTGTGGTAAAGATAGCAAATCGCATTGCACCGGACATTCCTATTCACCTCTCTACACAAGCCAATGTGATGAATGCAATGGATGCAGAGGTCTATTATGACCTTGGGGTAAAGCGTATTATCGTTGCACGTGAAATAAGCTTGAAAGATTGTGAAGCCATTAAACATCATTTACCTGACCTGGAATTAGAGATATTTGTGCATGGTTCGATGTGTTTTGCTTACTCAGGACGCTGTCTCATCTCTTCACTGCAAACGGGTCGTGTACCTAACCGTGGGTCTTGTGCCAATGACTGCCGTTTCCCTTATGAGGTCTATGCACATAATCCTGAGTCCGGAACCACATTCAGACTAGATGAAGAAGAGGGTATCGGTACGTATATCATGAATGCTAAAGATATGAATATGGCATCACATATAGATGAGATACTGAAATCAGGTGTTATAGACTCATTGAAGATAGAAGGACGTACGAAGTCTCCTTATTATGCAGGGGTGGTAACAAAAGCCTACCGTCAGGCGATCGATGATTTCTATGCCAATAATTTTGATGCTGCACGGTATCAAGCGGAGCTCAACACGACGCAAAATCGCGGGTTTACAGATGCCTATTTGCTCTCACGACCTTTTGAGAGAAGTGAGACAGAATCTCATGACTTTTCTATACAGTATGGTACCCATCAAGTTGCAGGGCTTGTTTTAGAAGATGGCTTGACATGGAAATGTAAAGATAAAACGTGTATAGGTGATAGTGTAGAGATCGTCTTACCTGTGGGTGCGACTGTTGATTTGGTAGACAATGATGTAGGAAAGATAGAAGAAGTAGAGGGAAAGTATTGGCTTACATTTAAAAAAATGCTTTCTGAATCAGGCAAGGAGTTTGAGTGTATTCACTCGGGTGATTTGAATAATATTCTTTTACCCACTAAATTACCAGGATATACTATATTGAGACGTGAGATTGCAGAGGCATTGGAGAACAAGGGGTTGACGGAGAGTTCAACACCCATGAAACAAGAGCCAGAGACCAAACCGATAATTAAGGATGTGAAATGAAATTTGTATCGATCGTAATGGAAAGTAAAAGTGACTATAGTATTATGTCTGAATGCTCAGAAACACTGAAAAAATTTGGTGTACCCTATGAGCTTATCATCTCTTCAGCACACAGAAGCCTTGAGCGAACTATGAAATATGTCAAAGAATCAGAAGCCAAAGGTGCACAAGTGTACATAGCAGCATCAGGTATGGCAGCACACCTTGCAGGTGCATTAGCAGCAGCTACGAGTAAGCCGGTACTTGGTGTACCTATGGAAAGTGGAGCACTTAAGGGTGAAGATGCACTTCTTTCTACAGTGATGATGACAGCAGGTATGCCAGTAGGTACACTTGCCATTGGTAAATCAGGTGCGGTCAATGCTGCGTATTTGGCTATACAAATCATGGCACTGCAAGATGATGAGCTTAAAGTAAAACTTCAAGAAGACCGCATAAGCAAAGCAAAAAAAGTAGAACTTGATTCTTCAGAGATTGAAACGATACTGTAAAATTAAAACTAGGTAGAAATATAGATGAACAACAACGCCATCACATTTAGCGAACTACTCCTAAAATTACAACAATATTGGGCAGAACAGGGATGTAATATTGTGCAACCCTATGACATCCCTTCGGGTGCAGGGACATTCCACCCTGCTACACTGCTGAGAAGTCTAGACTCTCAGCCTTGGTCTGCTGCGTATGTGGCTCCTTCACGTCGTCCAACAGATGGACGTTATGGGGAAAATCCTAATCGGCTTGGTGCCTATTATCAGTTCCAAGCACTTATCAAGCCTAGTCCTGACAATATTCAAGAGCTTTATTTGAAGTCTTTAGAGTACTTGGGACTTAACCTGCAAGAACATGATATCCGTTTTGTCGAAGACAACTGGGAATCTCCAACCTTAGGTGCTTGGGGTCTTGGTTGGGAAGTATGGCTTGATGGTATGGAAGTGACACAGTTCACGTACTTCCAGCAGGTCGGTGGTATCGCTTGTGACCCTGTAGCGGTGGAGATCACTTATGGGACAGAGCGACTAGCGATGTATTTACAAGGGGTAGATTCAGTCTATGATCTGGTGTGGAACCGTATGGGAGATACTGTCACAACGTATGGTGATGTACACAAAGAGACAGAGTATGAGTTTTCCAAGTATCACTTTGAAGTAGCCAATGTTGAGAACTTGTTCCAACATTTTGAAGATGCTTCCCATGAATGTGAAGTTTGTCTGGCAGCAGGACTTCCGCTGCCTGCCTATGATCAGTGTATGATAGCTTCTCATGCATTTAATGTACTGGATGCAAGAAAAGCGATTTCTCAAGCCCAAAGACAGAATTATATTTTAAAAGTAAGAGAACTTTCAATAGGGTGTGCAAAGCTCTATAAAGACCAAGAGAAAGAACGTAATGAACGTGTTAGGGGATAGAGTTAGCTTCTGTATGGAAAGGGTAGACTATTGATTGAAAAATTAGTAACTTCAAGTTTGAAAATGGGAGTCATTGCTGGTGGACAGCTTGGCAAGATGCTTATTCAAGAGGCTAGTAAATGGGATATCTCTTCGTATGTACTTGACCCGGATGAAGGATGTTCTGCACGTAATGTCGCTTCTGTCTATGTACAAGGGGACTTTCAAGACTTTGATACTGTCTATGAATTCGGAAAGCTTGTAGATATACTGACTTTCGAACTTGAAAATGTCAATATTGAAGCATTGCAAAAGCTTAAATCTGAGGGACTTAAGATAGTCCCAGATCCTGATATATTGGCACTCATTCAAGATAAAGGCTTGCAAAAAGAGTTCTATGCAAAACATAGTATGCCAACCTCTTCTTTTGTATGTTGTGAAAATGAAGAAGAGATAGCAGAAGCTATCCAAACTGGAAATCTTGTATATCCTTTTGTTCAAAAGTTACGAAAAGGTGGATATGATGGACGCGGTGTATCTCTCATCAATAGTCCTGAAGATACACTTTTAAATGGTACTTCTATGATAGAGCAAAAAGTAGATATCGATAAAGAGATCGCTGTGATCGCTGCAAGAAACAGTGCAGGAGAAGTGCGTTGTTTCCCTGCTGTAGAGATGACCTTTAATGATCAGACAAATTTAGTAGAAGAGATTTTCTGTCCAGCAAATATTACGCAAGAACAGGCTAAAACAGCAGAAGCATTAGCCATAGATATAATTGAAAAGTTAGATATGGTTGGACTTTTAGCTATAGAGTTCTTTATAGACAAACAAGGCCAAATACTCATCAATGAAGTGGCGCCAAGACCACATAACAGTGGGCATCATACTATAGACAGTGTAGTGACATCTCAATTAGAACAGTTGCTTCGTGCAATACTTGATCTGCCTTTAGGAAGTACAAAGCTAACCAGTGCCTCAGTGATGCTTAACCTTTTGGGAGAACCGGGGTATGAAGGTCCAGTCTATTATGAAGGTTTTAGTGATTGTTTAGCTATCGATGGGGTCAAGATTCATCTTTATGGTAAAAAAAGCACAAGACCTTCTAGGAAGATGGGACATGTTACCGTTTTAGCAGATACGGTTGGAAATGCATTAAAAAAAGCAAATAAAGTGAAAAATATACTAAAGGTTAAATCATGGGAAAAGTAGTGGTGAGTATCGTCATGGGATCAGATTCTGATCTCCCTGTTATGCAAGAGGCTGCCAATATGTTGGAGCAGTTTAATGTCGGATATGAGCTAGATATCGTCTCAGCACATAGAACACCAGAAAAACTTTTTGAGTTTTCACACAATGCACATAAGCGTGGGATTCAAGTCATCATTGCCGGAGCAGGTGGTGCTGCGCACTTGCCAGGTATGATAGCTTCCATGTCTCCGCTACCCGTTATAGGTGTACCTGTAAAGTCAAGTAACTCAATTGATGGATGGGATTCAGTACTCTCGATATTGCAAATGCCTGGAGGTGTACCTGTGGCTACAGTGGCACTCAATGGAGCTAAAAATGCAGGTATACTTGCTGCACAGATTGTTTCAACTGCTTGTGAAGAGACACGTGAAGAGATCATCGCCTATAAACAAAGTCTTGCGGAGCAAGTAATAGAGAAGTCAAAAAGAGTTAAAACTCAGAAAGATTAGCATGAAGCTACAAGAAGTATATAACCATTTAGATAATATCAGTCCTTTTGAACTTCAAGAGAAATGGGATAACTCCGGACTTATCGTTGGTGATATGTCTAGAGAAGTATCTCAGATCGTAGTGGCACTTGACATAGATGAAGAGATGATAGAAAGTACAGAAGTGAATACACTTTTTGTAGTCCATCATCCACTTATCTTTGGAAATTTGAGTCAGCTTGATTTTTCAAAATACCCTTCAAATCTACTTGAGAAAATGATACTCAAAAAGCAATCTCTTATCGCTTTGCATACCAATTTTGACCAAACACATTTGAACAGATATGTTTTTGAAAAGGTTTTAGGCTTTCATCTGGAGTCACAAGATCCTTTTGTATGTACGACAAAAGGAGAGTGGCATTATAAAGAACTTTTGACCCTTTTAAAAGAGAAATTAAACCTGCCTACACTCAAAGTGATAGGTAAGAAAGAGAAGATCAGATCTATCGCTTTAACCACAGGGGCAGGGGCTTCACTTATGGATGAGGTTGAGGCTGATTGTTTTTTAACCGGGGATATTAAATATCATGATGCAATGAAGGCAATGAGTGAAGATTTGATGATGGTAGACATCGGACACTATGAGAGTGAAAAGTTTTTTGCAGAGATCATTTTAGATGAGTTGAAAGTTTTACCTCTTTTAGCTATAATTTCAAATTCAAAAAACCCATTTCATATTGAAACAATATAAAGTATGGGTTAAACCTCTCAAAATAATAATTGAGAACCCTTAAACTCCAAAAGGACAGAGATTGAACAAACACCTAAAAGAGCTCATCGAGCTTTCAAAAATTGACAAAGCTATAGACAGTTACACTCCGCAGCTTGAAGCAGCAAATAAAAAAGTTGCAAAAGTAGAAAAGAAGATCAATGCCGCACAAGATGAATTTGATGCATTAAATGCAAGTATCATTGAGAATGAGGCAAAAGTGAAAACATTTGAGCAGCAGCTTACGCTTCTTAATGAGCAATTGGCTTCAAATGTTAAGAAATCTAAAGATATCACAACTGAAAAAGAGATGAAAGCACTCTCTTTGGAAGAAGATATCGCTAAAGAAAAGATGACTTTTGCTAATGAAGAGATCGAAAGACTTCAGAACATCAATGAAACGACGAAATTGCTTTTAGAAGAAGCAAAGGCAAAAGTAGATGCATTGACTGCAGAAGCTGAAGCGATCAATGAAGTTGTATCTGTAGAGAAATCAGAGATCGAAAAAAGCAAAGGTGAACTTTTTGTTGAAAGAGAAAAACTCAGTAGAGATCTTGAGCAAAAAGTACTTGCATTTTATGAGAAGATCCGTATTTGGGCAGGCAATACAGCAGTTGTTCCTGTTAAAAAACAAG
>JBFEKK010000053.1:0-6211 GCA_041552675.1 Sulfurovum sp. | reverse complement strand
GATGAGATACTCAAACTGCACAAAACTTTTGGTACAACAACCATCATGGTAAGCCATGATGCGGATGCCTCTTATCACCTTGCTGATCGTATTTTGGTCCTTGATCATGGAAAGATCATAGCAGATGGCCGTCCTGAAGAGATATTTGTCAAGCGTTCTAAAGAGGTTTATACGCTTTGTCCATAAAGCATTGATAGATAGCAGCTTTTGAAAATCATTGAAATAGGGAAATATTCTTCCACTATCTATCTATGCATTATCCTGGATGATCCTATCCTCAAAATAGGTTTCAAAGAGATGATTCAATGCTCCCAGGTCTATAGGTTTTGAAAGGTAGCTGTCCATACCTGCACTCATATATTTTTCTCTATCTCCTGCAAGTGCGTTTGCGGTCAATGCAACGATCGGTATATGTGATTTATGGTTCTTCCTTTCATAGCTGATGATCTGTCCTGTTGCTTCCATACCACCCATGACAGGCATTTCGATATCCATAAAAATCATATCATACTCATTTTTCATACGGTATTCGAGTGCTTCTTTCCCGTTATTGGCGATAGTGACCTCAATACCGAGTCGATTCAATACATTGAGTATCAATTTCTGGTTAATTTTATTATCTTCAGCAACTAATACATGTACGTTTTGAAAGATGATATTTTGTTTTTTCTCGGAAATATCCTCTTTTTCACTCAGCATTCTAAGTGTTTTTGTAAAATTCACAGGCTTATAAAGTATCTTATCTATCTGTGATTTATATCGCTTTAGATTTTTTTTCTGGTCTCCTGTTGACATCACAACTATCTTTGTGTCAAGGTCTAGGAACGGTTTAAGCTCATCATCTCTCTGACGGAATTTATGGTCAATAAAGAGAATATCAGGGAGTTGAGAAGTGCCTTTTAATGTTAATAATGATTCATCCGTATAACGCTTGATATTTGCGCCTGTGTAAGCGATATAGGTTTCAAGGTTTTCGTTAATATAATACTCTGTATCTATATGTGAATTAAGAATACCAACAGTGTATGAACTCATATCATTCACTTCTCTTTGTGTAGCGCTCTTAGATTTCTTAAGTGCCAAGGTGAAATAGAAGGTAGAGCCTTCATCTTTGATACTTCTAATGCTCAGTTTACCTCCCATATGGTCTATGAATTTACCTGATATTGATAATCCTAGACCTGTACCACCATACTGTCTACTCGTACTTACATCTGCTTGTGAAAACGCTTCAAATATTTTTCCTTGTTGCTCCTTGGTAAGACCGATACCTGTATCAGAAACTTCAAAATTGATATTCACTTTATCCTCATCCTCAAAGAGCTTTTTGATAGATACACTCACCTCACCATTCGTAGAAGTAAATTTAATGGCATTGCTAACAAGGTTTACGATTACTTGAGAGATCTTCGTAGGATCGCCTATCAATAATGTAGGCAGTGTTGGATCTAAAAAGACCTTAAAGTCAATATGGTTTTCTGCAGCTTTAGCCGCATAGGATTCAACAGCGGATTCAAAGGTATCTACCGGATCAAACTCTATAGCTTCAAGTTCTATCTTCTGTGCTTTGATCTTAGAGAGGTCGAGGATATCATTGACGATGGTCAAAAGATTTTCGGAACTCTTCTCTATGACTGCAATAAATTCGGCTTGTTCCTCTGAAACATCCGTCTCTTTGAGTAATTGTGTAAATCCAAGAATACCATTGAGGGGGGTACGTATTTCATGGGACATATTGGCAAGAAATAGGTCTTTGGTCTGATTTCCATCTTTAATGGTTTTGAGCAAAAATCTATAGATATGATCAAACTTTCCATTACGGATCAATCTTTGAAGCTCATTTTGTTGGTTTTCATTCAATACAAGTTTGATATCTCTTAAGGTCTCATCGGAAATCTGTGTATCATCCTCTATCTTGGAAACTAAACTAAAAAGTTTAAGTAGTACAAGTAATAGTATGAATGTTGACCCTCCATACCATGCCAAGATCTCTCTATGTTGGACCATCGTTTCTTGATTTATTTTTTGGATTTGTGTAAGCAGGAGTGATTGTACTTCGTTAAAATAGTGCATCTTTGCATCTATCTGGTTTAACCAACCAAGGTGTGAAACAGAATACATGCCTGATCTTGCTTCATATGAGATCATGTCACGTGCTTCAGACATGATAGCGTTGAACTTTTCTACCGAAAGTAGTTCACTGAGTTTTAAAGCCACTGCACTGTCTGTTAGTGTATAAAACTGGGGTAAGGTATCTTTGCGTATAAACTGATTCCACAGTTCTCTCTCTTCCTGGCTCATTCTTCTGGATCCAAGTAAGATAGATGAGATCAGTATATTCTCCTGTACCGTGTTCTCTTTAAGTTCAGTATACTTTTGATACATCATAAGATAACTTTTCTTCACCTCAGACTTTTCTGCAGCAACAATTTTTTTTAGAATCCCCAATAATGGATTAAAGACCTTATCATGATAGGCATGGGAGAAAATGTCTTTATAATTATCATTTAAATCATCGATATTTCTTCTAACAAGTTCCAGTGCTTCAGTAGCTTGTTGAATAGATTTACTATAAAGTGTAAATTGCGGATGCTGTTTAATAAATGTATCTAAGGTCAAGAGATCATTATCCGTGCTTATTCTTGATTTCTTAAGCTCCTTAAGATCATCTTTTTTATGGGTAGCCAAGTATGTCACACTCAACATTCTTTCATTCATGATATTGTCTAAAAGAGATTCAAAATGCTCTACAAACAAAGAGACTTTTGTACTATCTTGTACAGTCGCATATTTCTGATAAGAAAGATATGTAGAATAAGATGCAACTCCTGATATCACTATAGTGACAATGATGAGTAGACTAAGTATCAGTTTGTTTTTTAAGATCTTCATGTGAATCCTTTTAGTCGCTTTTACTATGCTGAAGCGTTAATGGTATCTCTATCAATAAAGAGAATGGAAGTATATATTTCATTGAATTTTTTACAATTTCAGTCATAGTACACTCTTTTATTTTTGTAAATCATTGAAGCATGCAAATGAAGATAGAATATGTAGAACAGTCCAAAGGTATATTCCATTGTGTAGTCTGGCGATCTTTTTGGATAAAGACCCATGACTTTCTGTCCTTGTTTCACAACAAGTTTAGCATTTCAATATTTTTACCTTCATCGATTATACTTAGATAAGGTTTAAAAAGTGTTATATAAAAGTATTTAAGTTTATAATTTAAGTCATTTCAATACAGATTGTGTCAAGTAAGCTTTTATATTTATATTTTGATGATAAAAGTTGGTGATGAAAATGTTTTAGATGTTGCATCATATATCATGCATCGAGGCTTTTTGGACTACATTAAAACTAATAGAGTAAAATATCGATACTTAAAATAGAGAGCAAAGGAAAAAAATGAGTATAGATAAAGCATTGATGGATAGAAGCGGTGAAAAATGCGAATTGTGCGGTTCTGAAGAGGGGCTTACTGCTTATGTCGTTGTGCCAAAAGATGAGGCTATTGTGATTTGTAGCACTTGTGAAGCCTCTATAGATGATCCAACAAAGGATGAAAAACATTGGAACTGTCTTCATGACAGTATGTGGAGTACGGAGCCAGCAGTACAAGTCATGGCATTCAGACTTCTTACACAACTTGGTGCACAAGATCAGCTTGATATGATGTATCTTGAAGATGATGTAAAAGCATGGGCAGAAGAAGGTTTAGTCACTGAAAAACAAGAGCCTACACGTGATGCTAATGGTACTATCTTACAAGAGGGGGATTCTGTGAGCATTATCAAAGATCTACCGGTAAAGGGTGCAGGTTTTACAGCTAAGCAAGGAACTACTGTGAAAAATATCCGTATGGTACCAGGTGACCCTACCCATATACAAGGTCGTGTAAACGGAACAATGATTTTTATTATCTCGGCATTTTTAAAGAAGCTATAGTATTTTTTTATTCATATCACTATGATTTAAATCACAAGCACATAATTTAAGACGTTTAACAAGGATACATCATGATGAGGATCATTAACTACTTTATAGAGAATAAAAGTCTTAATTATGTGTTGCTCATTTTTATACTTTTCTTAGGGATCAACGCCTATTACAACATTCCTAAAGAACTTTTCCCTGAAATTGCTTTAGATAAGATTTCGATCAGGGGCAGTTATGCAGGTGCCAGTGCTGACAATCTTGATAAAATGGCAGTTCGAGACATCGAAGATGAACTGGGCAATATACAGGGTATAGATAAGATCGAAACGGTTATCAAATCAGGTACTTTTTCTATCGTCCTCGATCTTAACGATGGGGCAGACAAAACAGATGCTCTTAACAAAGCCAAAGATGCCATTGCACGTAGCAGACAATATCTTCCCTCCGATATGATTGAACCTACTGCAGAGATACTGATGCACAATCGACCACTTATCAGGCTTTCTCTCTCTTCTGAGCATATGACCAAAGGTCAATTGATAGAAACGGCCAAAGAAGTGAAGTCTAAAATTGCTAGAAATCCTTATGTAAGTGAAGTACAGATCTACGGTGATGCGGATCAGGAGGTTTCAGTACAGATCAATGAAGAGGCTGTAAGAGCTTATGGATTGGATCCTACTACTCTTATTGATGCGATCTCAAAAACCTCTTATATCTATCCCATAGGGGATATCAAGCAAAGTGGAAATTATATTTTTCTTTCTACGGTAAATGGTAAAGAAAACAAAGAAGAATGGGAATCAGCACTCATTAAAATAGGAGAGCAGCAAGTGAGGCTTGGTGATGTTGCCCAAGTCGATATCACTTACCCTCAAAATACAACACTTTCGACTTTTAATGGACGTAAGAATATTACTTTGGTGATCTCAAAAGGGCCTGAGGGAAACTCTATGCATATTTCCAGAGATTTGCAAAAGTATGCCCAAGAAAAACTCTCTAAAGAGTATCCTGAAGTCTATTTTGATTTTTACCAGGACAGTTCCAAGCCAGTCAAAGACAGGCTCAATACCGTCATTTCAAACCTGATGTTTGGACTGGTACTGGTATTCCTCTCCATGGCGTTACTGATCAATGTACGTATCGCATCTATTGTAACGATGGGTATCCCTATCTCTTTTGCCATAGGGATCATGTTCCTTTACTTTACGGGGTATTCTATCAATATTGTCTCCTTGCTGGGAGGGCTGATTGTCATCGGTATCGTTGTGGATGATGCCATTGTTGTTTCTGAGAACATCCAGCGTCATATCAATGAGGGTATGGCAAAAAAAGAGGCAGTATACCAAGGATTAAAGGAGATGGTTTTACCTGTCACCTTGGCAACACTTACCACCATTGCGGCTTTTCTTCCTCTGTTTATGCTAACCGGAGAGATCAAAAACTTTATTATCCTCATTCCTATTACCGTGATTATGATTCTTATAGGGTCTCTTCTAGAAAGTTTTTTCTTTCTACCCTTACATGCGGATGAGTTTCTCAAAAAGCAGAAGAATTTTATCAATTGGGAACCACTACAGGAAAAATATGAAGCGTTGCTACATCTTGTGATCCGTTTTAAATATATCTTCTTATTTACATTTGTCGTAGTGATACCTATTTTAACCATACTGACGCTCAAAATGCTCAATTTTCAGTTTTTTCCTGGATTTGATGGTAACTATCTGTACATTACAGGGAAAAGCAATATGGATACGACCATTGAAGAGACAGATAAGATAGCCAAAGAGTTAGAAAAGTATGTGCTTTCAAAAAAAGAGACCTATGCACTTAAATCCACATCTACCGTTGTTGGGTACCGAAAATCACTTGCCGGTGCAGATGAAAATGGAGACAATATGCTCTACATTACCATGGAACTTTATGATATGGAACCTCAGAGTTTTATCGATGCCTATATCAATCCTATTTTGAATTTTAGTTTTACGTTCGATGACCCTGAAAAGATCAGAAAGAAACATACCTATGACCTTGCGCAAGACCTGAGAAAAGAAATCGCACCAATGATGAAAAAGTATCAACTTGAAGAGCTCGGAGTTCGTGAAGACAAACCCGGTTTGATCAAAAATGATATACAGATCAATCTTTCAGGTAAAGACGGTGAAAAGATAGTAGACGCAATGAAGAGGATTGAAGAAAATCTTTCAGTCATTCCGTATGTTAAAGATGTAGGTAACAATGCACAGCTTGGAAAGATGGAGTACAAGTTACGTAT
>JBFEKK010000052.1:0-6247 GCA_041552675.1 Sulfurovum sp. | reverse complement strand
TTGAACACTCTAAAACTGATACTGGATCTAAGTCCAGTATAGTGGCATATAGTGCCAGTGCTACTTCATCTCCACACTCGGTGATCACGACGACTACTAAACCAATACAAATGTTTGACTATATTTTTATATTTCATCTCTTCATAGATACAAAATAAAGGAAGAAAATGAAATGTAAAAATATAGAAGTCTAGCTTTTTACAAGTTACTGCTTCTAAATCAAGAGCCTTGTTAAGTTAACTATTTTATAAAGTATTCTCTACACCCAGATTCTTCTTAAATTAAAATGATTATTTTTTATACAATTACATGAACACTATTCAGACAAAACTTCATTATACTGCTCATAAGGAAAAAATATAACTGAAATAAACGTTATATCCTGCTGGACAATGGAGTGATGATTATCTATATCATCAATAGGCAATCAAGTTATAGGGTGATAATTTTGCCTGTAACAATATTATTAATGAAAAAAGGAATGAAAATGTCAAAACTACTTATCAAAACATGGAGTAAATCATGTCTTATTTAGCACCTACAGAATTTGTGAAGAAAATGGTTGATTCTGGCGAATCAAAAGTATATATGTCTACTAAAGATACACTGATCCGTGCTTACATGGCAGGAGCAATTTTAGCATTGGCTGCTGTATTTGCAATTACTGTTGCGATGCAAACTGGTTCAGGTCTTGTTGGTGCAGCGTTCTTCCCTGTTGGGTTTATTATGCTTTATTTAATGAGCTTTGATTTATTGACAGGTGTATTTGTATTGGTGCCACTGGCATGGATCGATAAACGACCGGGAGTGACTGTAGGTCAGATACTTAGAAACTGGGGTCTAGTAGGACTTGGTAACCTTCTAGGTGCTTTAACGGTAGCATTTATGAGTGCTTTCATATTTACATATGGTTTTGATACCGATGGTGGTGCAATTGCACAAAAGGTTGCAGGTATCGGTGAAGCAAGAACACTTGGTTATCAAGCACACGGTATTTCTGGTTGGTTTACGGTATTCATCCGTGGAATGCTTTGTAACTGGATGGTAGCAATGGGTGTTGTTGGTGCGATGATCTCAACAACAGTGAGTGGTAAAGCTATCGCTATGTGGATGCCGATCATGCTGTTCTTCTTCATGGGATTTGAACACTCGATCGTCAACATGTTCCTTTTCCCATTCTCTTTGATCATGGGTGGTGACTTTACAGTAGTGGATTACCTTCTTTGGAATGAAGTGCCGGTTGCACTGGGTAACCTTACAGGTGGTCTTCTCTTCACAGGTCTGACCCTTTACGCAACACATGTAAGAACTGGAGCAAAACGTGAACTGAACAATGCTTCATACATATCAAAAAAGCCTTCAGCTGCATAAGCTGGAGTTTATAAAACACTATCAAAAAGGATATATACTATGAAAAAAATAGAGATGACGGAAGCCATCGTTCTGGCAAGAAAAAGTGCCAAGATGAGCTGGGAAGCGTTGGCCGAGAAAGTTGGTCTATCGACCACTTTCCTCACTTCGGCTTCTTTGGGGATGAACAGCCTCAAAAAAGAGCCTGCAGAAAAACTGTGTGAAGTCCTTGGTTTAGGTGAAGAGGTTGCAATCACTTTACAGGAATATCCCAACAAAACCTGGAATTTTACCATACCTCAGGATCCTCTCGTGTATCGTTTGTATGAAGTAGTCGGCGTCTATGGTGAAACGATCAAAGAGATCGTTGGTGAAAAATTTGGAGATGGTATTATGAGTGCCATTGATTTCTCTTTGGATATAGACAAAGAAGAAAATCCATTGGGTGACAGGGTTGTGATCACCATGAATGGTAAATTTCTGCCTTATAAATCATGGTAGTGTAGTGATCAAAGATTAATTCCGACAGGTCTTAATCTTTCGCTACAATAAAAAATAAGATCGAAAAGTTTTGAATTAAGGGCTTTTTCTGGTTAAAAAGATTTTAATTAAACACTTTTAAAACTCAATCTGACTGTATATATAATGTATAGGCTCAATAAGGCTACTTAACAATATGGACAAGCAATTAACAATATCCATTGGAGAATACTCTGATAAAGGACGTAAAGAGGTCAATCAGGATTTTCATGATATTTGTATACCTCAGGAACCCCAATTAACACACAAAGGGATCGCCATAGCTTTGGCTGATGGTATCAGCAGCAGTGAAGTCAGTCAAACCGCAAGTAAAACATCCGTTACCTCATTTTTAATGGATTATTTTAGCACACCCGAATCCTGGTCTGTGAAAAAATCAGCACAGCGTGTGATAACTGCAACCAACTCTTGGCTCTATGCACAGACAAAACAAAGCCAATACTACTATGATGCCAATAAAGGCTATGTCTGTACCTTTAGTGCTATGGTAATCAGGTCAACAACAGCCTATATTTTCCATGTGGGCGATGCACGTATCTATCGATTGAGAAATAATGAGATGGAGCAGTTGACCGAAGATCATCGCATATGGATCACACAGGAAAAAAGTTATCTTGGTCGTGCCCTGGGTGTTGAGACAGACCTCAAAATTGATTACGACACTGTACCGGTAGAAGTAGAGGACATTTTTTTATTTATGACAGACGGTGTCTATGAATATGTCAGCTCTGCTCTTATTATGAGTAGCATAGCGCAATGCAGTGGTGATTTGAATGCTGCAGCAAAACGCATTGTAGGGACAGCGTACGATAACGGAAGTGATGACAACTTGACCATTCAGATTGTAAAGGTGGATACACTGCCTGATAAAGATGCCAACGAGATTCAAAAACAACTGAGTGAAAAACCCTTGCCGCCTATCCTTGAAGCACGTATGGACTTTGATGGGTACAAGATCATTCGTGAATTGAGTGCCAGCAGCAGAAGTCATGTCTACCTAGCGGTTGATACTGAAACGGATACGCAAGTTGTTCTCAAAACACCTTCCATTGACCTCAGCGAAGACAAGGCGTATCTCGAACGATTTTTACTTGAAGAATGGATTGCCATACGTATGAATAATGCGCATTTGGTAAAGTCATATTTACAGACGCGTGAACGTAACTATATTTATAATGTGACAGAATTCATTGATGGTCAGACCTTGACTCAGTGGATGATCGATAACCCAAACCCAAGCATAGAGACCGTCCGTGAAATTGCAGAACAGATAGCCAGAGGCTTGCTTGCACTGCATCGTCAAGAAATGATACATCAAGACTTACGACCTGATAATATCATGATCGACAGCACAGGAACAGTGAAGATCATTGATTTTGGTTCAACCAGGATTGAAGGGATCGTGGAAAGCAATGCCTATATGGAACAGGAGAATATACTAGGAACAGCACCATATACTGCACCAGAATATTTTCTTGGATACATTGGATCATCAAGGTCAGATCTTTTTTCATTGGCAGTGATCGTCTATCAGATGATTACCGGTGAGCTTCCTTACGGAACACAGGTCGCTAAATCTACAACTAAAGCGGCGCAAAGAAAATTGAAATATAAGCACTTGAATCCTGATACCCATGAGGTTCCACTGTGGATCGATGCAACACTTAAAAAAGCATTGGAACCCAACCCATATAAACGTTATGGAGAATTATCGGAGTTTTTATATGACTTACGGCATCCCAATAAAGCATTCTTAAATAAGTCTAAACCACCATTACTAGAACGCAACCCAGTACTTTTTTGGAAAATGACTTCTTTAGTGCTATCCATCATCATTGTGATATTGTTAATTCAATGATATGAGCTATGAAACCAAAACCTAGACTAATTTAAACATGCAGCGAAAATCACGATGAACAGCTGACATGGGATATGCCAGCAATTTCAAAGAACTCAGAGGGCTTTTCTCTATAGTATTTCTCCTCTATTTCTTTAGATTGCTCATCATATGGGTTTGTCATAACTTCTTGCAACTCTTTAATAAGTGTATAGTCTCCATTGGTGGCTTGTTGATAGGCAGGGACAAGAAACCACTCTCGCAAAGTGTATTTTGGGTTCAACTCTTTCATTTGATTTGAAAGCTTTTCACGGGATTCGTGCGAAGTGGCATTAATGTCAACCGGGTTAGAATGATGAATGAGTGATTTCCATTTTTCTAGCCACTCAGACCAACTTTTTAAAATCTTTTCATCATAAAACGAGTCATTATAAAAGCTTTTTACAAGGGGACTTATGTCGTCAGGTATCATGGAGAGTTCGCGAAAGAAGATCGTATAATCAACAGAGGTTTCTATCATAAGCATTATGAGCTCTTTGAACAATGCAGCATCAAAGGTACTCAGCCCAAGCTTGCTAGACCACATCTTTTCCATCTGTTCTTGCATTACTTTGGGAAAGCCGTTTTTAATCTCATCTAACTGACTTAGAGCATTCTGACTCGAATCTAGGAGCGGCTTTAACGCCAAGCAAAACATATGAAAGTTACGCTCGGCAGCTTGAGGTTGATTTAAAAATGAGAAGTGCACTCCACCACCCGTCCATGGCTGATATTTTGGATCAAACATATCTATAAACCCAAATGGCCCATAATCGAGGGTAAAGCCACCTGCAGCACAGTTGTCACTATTAAAATTTCCCTGGCAGTAGCCAACACGAATCCAGTTTGCCACCAGCGATGTGAGGCGTTTTCTAAACTCACGTGCTAATAAGAGCACTTTTTCTTGAATAGGTAAATGCTCACCGATAACGTCACTGTACTCACGATCAATCAAGTGCAATACCATTTTTTCAAGCTCCTCCATCGCTTTTGGATGCTCATTATTACGTGTGCGACGACCGAAAAGTTCAAGTTGACCCACTCGAATAAACGAGGGTGCAACCCGTGTTGTTATAGCAACGGCCTCATCAATCATGACTTCGGGGTCTTTTGAATACGATCCTTTTGTAAACCATGGCCGCCTTACCGTTTCTGTTTTTGATGTGTACAGACTCAAAGAACGTGATGTTGGCACACCCAGAGCATGCATGTGTTCCTGTGCCAAAAACTCACGAATACTTGAACGCAAGACGGCACGACCATCAGCACCTCGGCAGTACGGCGTTCTACCGCCTCCTTTAAGCTGCATTTCCCAGCGCTGTCCCTTGATCACCGCTTCAAGGATAGAAATGGCACGACCATCACCATATCCATTACCTGTTTGAAAAGGACACTGTTCATAGTATTCGGTTCCATAGATGGAAAGCGCATATCCTGTTGCCCAACCAAGCTTTCGTAAGGGCTCGGGCAACTGCGAAGTATCGCCAGAAAACATCCGGATAAAATCCTCTGATGTTGACAAACTATCGCAAAAACCCAGCTCACTAAAGAAGTTTTTGCTATGCGCGATGTACTTGGGGTCTTCGATTGGCGTAGGGTTCACGGGGACAAAATGCCCACTAAAGACTTGTCGCGGAGCGTGATCAAAACCGTCTTCGGTAGCTTCAGGATCAGAGCTTAGCGTGTCCATGAGTGAATAATCTGCCAACGTCGCGAGATCGTAGAGCGTCTCTACCTCTACAGAGGTTTTATTTGTTGATTTCATAGATTTTCCTTATTTTAAAAACGTACACATATTTGAAAATTACAATAACCGTGTCCCTATATAATCGAGTTGCACCATAGGAATCTTCATCTTTGTTCTGCACTATATCAGATGAAACATAAAACAAATGCACCAATGGTATAGTTACCCAGTCTATTCAGCCACATATGTCACTTAAAATTAGATGATACGTTTGATGGCATTGTAGAGTTGTAAGATCTAAAAAAGAGATACAAAAGATTACTATATTGACACAAAAAAAATAAATAAGAGTAATTTTATCTGATTTAAAGCTATCTTTGATATAACATTTAATAAAAAACACATACTAAAGGACATAATCATGACAAACAATGAAGTAACGTCTCAAAAAGAAAATAAAGCGTATGAGGTCATATCCTACACAGATATGGTAGCATTTAACTACACCCTGCCCGGTGATGAAGAACCACAAACCATAGAACATGAACTAACCTTGATTTGGGAAGATACGATTGAAAAGTTTATAGAAGCACATGGTACCGACAAACCTTACAAGGTACATACCTTTAAACGGGAAAGAGAACAAAAATTTTTCATAGAACAGATAGAAGGTAGAACTGAAGACCTCATAGACGAGGTACAAGAAGAAATAGCCAACAAAATGAAGTTTGGCTTTGACTTTAGCGGACAACTCCATAATGACGACTAAATAATGTTCCCTGCTCCCATCGTCG
>JBFEKK010000051.1:0-6401 GCA_041552675.1 Sulfurovum sp. | reverse complement strand
GAGCATATCTCTCAGTTTAGAGCATTGCCTAACTTCTATGTATGGAGACCGGCAGATGCAACGGAGAATGTAGAAGCATGGAGAACAGCACTGACGATGCAAGCACCACACGGTTTTGTATTGAGTCGTCAAAAACTTCAAACACTGAAGCCAAAAAGAGATTTTGGTGATGTAAGCAGAGGTGCCTACATTGTCAAAAAAAGAAAAGATGCGAACTTTACACTGATGGCTTCAGGTTCTGAATTGATGCCTTGTCTAAAGGCAGCATGTCACTTGGCTGTACTTGGTATCAAAGCAAACGTGGTTTCCGTACCATGTCTTGATCTTTTCAATGAACAGGATGCAGAATATAAATCAACAGTGGTTGACCCAAATACAAAAGTACTTGCAGTTGAAGCAGCCACTGCTACTGAGTATTACCGTTATGCGGATGATGTTCTTGGTATGGAAAGTTTCGGAGCATCAGCACCGGCAGAGCAACTCTTTGAGAAGTTCGGATTTACACAGGAAGGCATCATGAAACGCGCATGTAAACTGATGGATGTGGAGTACAGAGAAGTAGAGATTGGAGAGTGTAAACTCTAATCTTATTTTTAATTTGTTATGATCGTTGTTCAAATCCCTTGAGATTTGTATGACGAGACTTAAAATAAACTCTTTTTTAGCGCTTAAAAATATAGGTAAATGTGTTAATATTGTCTTTCGAGTGAACGCTATATTTGATATGGTTTTTCTCACAAATATTTTTTACCATATTTAATCCCAATCCTAAACTTCGTTTTGCACCATAACTTTCTGTATAATCTTTATCAAATATTTTAGATACATTCTGTATATTTGATCCTTTAGAGATAAATTTCAAAATTATTTCTGAATTTGTTTTTTCCAAAACAATCTCTATTTCACTTTTATCGTAACTATGTTTAATGGCATTAGATAGATTATTATCGATGAGCCTTTCCAATTCTGTATCATTGATAGTTATTTTTATATCGTTTGAAATATCGGTAGATATAGTTTTATTATTGGCATTGGCAATGACGTCAAAAAAGTGAACTCTTTCATTAAGAAATTTTGTAAAGTCAATCTCTATGGGCGTGTATTCTATCCTATCATTTGAAATAATATAGGATAGGTCCTCATATGAATTAGAAAGCATGTTTATAGCTGAATGTATTTGTGTTATACAAGAAGAATTTTGTAATTCAGTTTGCATTTCTATGAGTGAAGTGTTTGTCATAATGACGGTGAGTGGTGTTCTTATCTGGTGTACCATATCAGCAATGAACAGTTTGTTTTCCTCCAGTAGTGTCTGATTCTTTTCTACTTGTTCTTGAAGTGTTATATGTAGCACTTCAAGTTCTTCTTTATCTCTGTATTCTTCAGTTTTATTTTTTATGATTCCCACGCCACCAAGGATAGTATTGTCTATATCTTTAAAAGAAAAAGCTGTTATATTTATCCAAAAAAAAGTGCCATTTGGAGCAATATAAGATCCTACATATGATTGATGGCCTTTGGTGAGAGCAAGATTAAATATGTTTAATATAGCTGAATTGTGGAAAGAGTCAAGGTTCATCCCTATTATAGTACTGTCTTGTCCAAATATCTCATATACATGTTTATTGGCATAAGTGATATTCATGTGGATATCATATGAAAACATTGCAAGAGGTGATTCTGAAAATATGTTATTGAGCAGATCTTGTTGTTCTTTTAACGCTTTGATTTTTTTTTGTTCTGTATAGTTATTATGAATCATACCTACCTGTGATATGAAGAATAATATCATGAGCATTGCAAGGATGTTACCTGGTGATGAGTGTATCATCAATAAAGATCCAATTAAAGGAAGCATAATGATGCTGACATATACTATAGCAATACGAAAATCAGCTGCTAAAGAAGTTGTTCCCCCGGCAGTGATACCCACTAAAGATGCCAGTACAAAAAGTTGATTATATTCATTCAGGTAAGGTATAAATACAAAGCTAAGTGAAGATACCAGCAATGCTAATAACAAAACAGATAACATAAATTTGTTATGCCATGTTGCAAGCGAATACCTTTGAAAGTTTGTTTTGAAAAGATATAGATCATAGAGTCTTAATAGTATAACTGTAATCATTAGACTAGCCCAGATGACAATAGTATAGGAAAGTTCAGAATATAAAAATATTGCTATAAGTATAGTAAATATTAGGGCGGTTGGAAGACTTTTTTGTGTAAGAGTATAGAGTGTAGTTACCATAGAGGTATTTATAGGTTGTAATTGTTTTAATTTGGATTGTATTTGTTGAAGTTTATCTTTGGGATTCAATAATATACCCCTCTCTGATTTTTGTTTGTATTATATTAAAGGGTAGTTTTTTTCTCAGTTCAACAAGCAACTGTCGTAAAGGATATGTCTCTTTAATCTCACCTTCCCAAACATAATCATGAATCAGCGCATTAGGAACAACAGTGTTTATATGTTTCATCAATAGGGCACAAAATCTTTTTTCTTTATATCTAAATTTTATAGGCCTGTTTTGATAATAGAATTCTTCTCTGCTGAGATCATAAGTAAGTTCATCGTTTAAAGTGATGATTTCAGGCTTATTGATAGCCAACAAATTACTGATCCGTATATCGAGCTCTTTTAAATGAAATGGTTTCTTGATGTATTCACTGCAACCATTTTCAAAGGCCGTAGAAAAATTTTGTATCTCCAAAGATGCAGTAATAATGATGATTGGTGTATTCAGATCTGTTTTTCGAATGTGTTTAAGTAGGTCTAAACCATTAATACGTGGGATGTTGATATCAATAATATAAAGATCGAAATTACCATTATCTATTTGATCAATGGCATCTAAGCCATCTTTCACACATATAGTATCAAACTTTTTGATTTCACAAAATCTGCTAATGGCAATGCTCAGTTGAACATCATCTTCTATAATCAATACATTCATGACTAAAACTATACTCTCTTTCTGTCATATTTCTGTCATATTTGGTTGAAAAATCTTAGATGACGAGAATAATGACATCAATAAGGTATAGTTTGAAACGAAATAGTTGTAAAGGAGGATTGAAAAAGTGAGATCTATTCAAAGAACGTTAGACACTCGATGACAAAAAACAAGAAAATTTATTCAGGGGGACAGACAAAATAACGCATATTGATACTCTGCAATGGCGTGCTCCATCCTATGCAATAGGTTTTCTCTGCGCTTTTCACAACAGTATACTCTTTTTGAAAATAGTGTTTAAGTACGGTTTCTATGGAAGGGTTTTCCCCTTCGGTTTCCACTATCCAGATAAAGGTCAGGTTTTTTAACTGATGTACCTCTTTTCTTTTTCGGATGATGGCACGTAAAGATGCCTCGACCTCACAATCGGTAGTTTCTTCACTAAGAGCAGTGACATCGATAACAGCTTCCAGCCCATCGACACTTTGAATTTTTTTCCAGTAGTCATGTTTGAATTTATTGAAAAATGTCGGTTTAGGGATAGTTTTGCTTTTGGCTATGATATAGTTGACCCTTTGGATGTAAGAAGGTGCCTGTGAAACAATCTGTTCGATCTGCGTATCGTCATAGGCACAAGGGGTAAATCCTTCTGTATCTAAAAGGTTGTTTTGTGTGAAAAAAGCAAGAGACGAGGGTTCCGTGATCCTTGTCTTTTCATGGACTACAGCGACAGGATAGTCTTTTTGACATCCATAGTTACTCTCATTAAAGAGAAGAGATAATGAATCTTTTATCTGTATGTCCGAAGGCGTATGTTGCAGTGCCTCCTGGAGCTCTTTAATAAAAGGTGTAAACATCAGCTTAACATCCCTCTGATCTCATCTTCGTCTATCATATCTTTCTCATATTTGATGACAGCGATGTTTTCTGTTTCATTCACATAACTCTCTACAATAGCTTCATGACTCGTCAGTGAAGCAACTCTTTCACGGTCAAAGATGTCTAGAGGAAGGTACACATTCCCTCTGTTGTTCGGGTTTGGCATGGTCGCTACCCAGATGAACCATACTACAGAGATGATCGCTACCACAACGGCAAGTGTTGCTCTGTCATAGTGCTGCATGAGCCAACCTGCAAGCAGACCACCCAAGAAGATACCAACATAGGCAAAAGTATTTGCCACACCAAGTGCTGCACCTTTTTGATGGACTTTGGCAAACTTGGCTACAAAACTCTGTAAGAGAGGCTCAAACATATTGAATCCGATAAAGAAAAGCACTACACCCACGACAAAGACCCACGCAGCACTAGCAAATCCCATCGCAAGAAAACCTAAGAAAATAACAGAAACCGAGATCATAAAGACTTGTTTCCCTTTGCCGTACTTCTCTCCAAATATTGCTGCAGGTGCCATAGCGAAGAAACCAAAGATCATCGCAGGGAAATAGACTTTCCATAACTCAGATTTTTCCCAACCAAAGCCACCTTCTGTCAGTCCTTGTGTCATCACAACAGGAATGATAAAAAATGCCATGGTCATAATAGACGAATGGAAAAGAAAAGTAATGTACATACGTGTCAGAGACTTGTCTTTAAAGACTTCTAGCATTTTAGACTCTTCTTCTGCATAGCTGTGAACAATGGTTGGAGGTTGAGGTACGGCAGTAAATAAAATACCTATCGCCATCACTGAAAGAATAGCAGTAAGCCAAAAGAGTTTGTCTATCCCCCAGTGACCACCCACGATAGGTGCGATGATCATCGCTGCTGCAAAGCTCAGCGCGATCGTCCCACCCATGATGGCCATGGCATGTGCACGCTGCTCTTCTTTTACTAGATCTGCAACCATAGCTGAGACGACAGAACCGATGGCTCCTGCACCTTGTAGAAACCGTCCGACAAGAAGCATATAAATATTCTCACTAAGTGCGGCGATCACTGAACCGATGATGAAGATGATAAGACCAAAAAGTAAAGTCTTTTTACGTCCTACTTTGTCACTGACCAGTCCAAAAGGTACTTGAAAAGCTGCTTGAGTAAGCGCATAACCACCTACAACAAGACCTGCTAAGAATGGTGTTGCACCTTCCATGTCGAGTGCATAGATGGAGAGAACAGGAAGAACGATAAAGAGTCCAAAAAATCTCAGTCCCACAATGAGACTGAGTGGCATGATCTGTTTAATCATAGTGATACCTCTATTTAGATAAAATTTCTCTCATTATATAACGAAATATTTAAGAGTAGATGATAAAGGTGAAGATCTGTCATCTCTCGTAAAAGAGGAAGCTTGAGTGGAAGGAATTTTCACAAGGTTTCACTCTGCGAAAAGGAGACAGGAATGCGTATCGTTTTAGCAACAGGAAACAAAGGGAAGCTACGTGAATTCAAACAAATGTGTCAAGATGAAGTGGTCGCTTTTTCTGAACTTTTAGGTGAATTTGATATCGTAGAAGACGGAGATACATTTGCGGCCAATGCACTCATCAAAGCACGTGCGATTTACGAGAAACTTGGCGAAGAGTATTTGGTGGTATCTGATGACAGCGGTATCTCTCTGCCTATACTTGACGGTGCACCTGGTATTTACTCAGCACGTTATGCAGGAGAAGATGCAACAGATAAAGAGAACCTCTATAAAGTCATAGAAAAGCTTAAAGAGAAGGGGGTAAAGTCCACACCGGCTTACTATACAGCCGCTATCGCTATTGTCTCCAGCTATGGAGAGTATGTGGTTCATGGATGGATGCATGGAGATGTCATAGATGAACCTAGAGGAGACAAGGGATTTGGATATGATCCGATATTTATTCCTTCAGGGTTTGATAAAACATTAGGAGAACTTGATGATACTGTCAAATCCAAAATTTCACACCGTGCTCAAGCTCTTAAGTTAGCCAAACCGATCATACAAATGTTAAAGGGTAAAGAATGAAAAAACAATTTATGGAAGATCTGCAAGTCATTTATGACGAATTGCAAAGTAGACAGGCAAGTCTTAATGCCTACTATGAACTTTTAAATGAAGGACATGACAGAGCGAACGAGATAGTGGATGCTTTTTTAAGCCTCATTGATATACCTAGAGATGATGACTCTACGATGGCTGCACTTACACGTATCGTTAATCTTCGTGAAGATGCCTTGGAACAGGTTTTGGAAAAAAATGGTTGTTCTGCAGATGAGATAAGACTGAAAAAAGAGTTAGCATACGGTTTTGTAAGTACGATGCATATCACACGGCATGAAAATTTCATTGCATGGGTAGAGGAGAAGCAGCTTCTTACACCTTTTTATCGTTCGTTGATGTTGGGTGTACATTATGTTGGCGTTTCTATGAGCGTCTGGCAGAGCCACTGGACACATCACATTATTTATTCTGTGAACCTTGAACTCAGTGAAATGTTTAATGGTGATGATGCAAAAGTATTTGAGATGCTTCAG
>JBFEKK010000050.1:0-6403 GCA_041552675.1 Sulfurovum sp. | reverse complement strand
GAGTGGAGATGAACCTATGCTGATGGCACAGTCACTTTATGGAGCAAGTGTTATCGTCAGTGAAGATAGGGCATCAGCCATAGAGCTAGCTAAAGAAAAAGGTGCAAAGTGTATCATTTTGGATGATGGATTTAACCGTATTGAGATAGAGAAATTTGAAATTGTGCTTGAACCTGAACAAATCAAAAATTATCTCCCTTTCCCGGCAGGCGCATTTAGAGAATTTTGGTTTAATAAAAAGTATGCAGATATTGTGGCAAAAGAGGGAGAGGCATTTTATCGACAAGTAGAGTTTGAAAATCTTAAAGCAAAAATGGTACTAGTAACGGCAATTTCAAATCCGGGTAGGCTTGATGCCTATTTGCCTGAGGGAGTAGTACATAAAGTCTATTTGGAAGATCATGCTTATTTTGAGGAAGAAAAGCTGAAAATGCTCCTATCTGACTATGCGGCTCAGAGTCTTCTTGTAACAGAAAAAGATGCAGTAAAAATGCAGGACTTTAAGTTACCTATCTCGGAAATGAAGTTAAAATTAGAGATTAAAGAGACTATCTTCACTCAGGTTGATGAATATATAAAGGGATATCCAGAATGAAAAATAATATTAATGTTGTAAAAACGCTGCTTGAGGCTTTACCGTTTATCAAAAAGTTTGCCAATGAAAAAATAGTCATTAAGTATGGTGGTTCTGCACAAACGAGTGATGAACTAAAAGAACAGTTTGCACAGGATATTGTACTTTTGCATCTTGTAGGGATGAAACCAATTATCGTACATGGTGGAGGTAAAAGTATTACAGACCTTCTTGCCGATTTAGGGGTAGATACGAAATTTATAGATGGACAGCGAGTCACGACAAAAGAGGTGATGCGTATTGCAGAGATGGTATTGAGCGGAGAGATCAACAAAGAGATCGTCTCTTTGCTTGATAATCATGGGTCTAAAGCCATTGGGATTTCTGGAAAAGATGGTGGTTTTTTGAAGGGTATACCTAAAGATTTTGAAAAGTTCGGTTATACGGGTATCATCGAACATGTCAATCCTGAAATCGTAAATAACATCATTGAAGACGGTGCGATACCTGTGATTGCTCCTATCGCAGGAAGCAGTACTATGGGACATCCTGGATTTAATATCAATGCTGACCTTGCAGCAAGTAGAATAGCGGTAGCCTTGGAAGCAAGAAAAGTACTTTTCCTGACAGACACTCCTGGTGTGTTAGATAAAGAGATGCAACTTATTACAAATCTCAGTATAGAAAAAACGGAAGCCCTCAAAGCAGATGGAACGATACAAGGGGGTATGGTACCTAAAGTGGATGCGTGTATAGAAGCTTTACGTGGTGGAGTAAAAAAAGCGCACATCATCGATGGTCGGGTGGAGCATTCATTACTTCTGGAAATTTTAACAAGTTCTGGTGTAGGAACTTGTATCGAACTATAAGGTGGAAATCATGTTGAAAAAATTATTGACATTTGTTTTCGCCATATTATTGTTTTTCTCTGTTGTACAGGCAAAGGAATCAGCGAAGAACAAAGTACTTAAAAAAGAAGCATACCAAGCAGTATGGGAAAAAACGTATGGTGGAGATGACGGAGATATTGCAAATGGTATCGTAGCACTTGAAAATGGTGAATATGCTTTGGTAGGTACATGTAAATCATTTGGTGCGCAAGGTACAGATATATGTGTAGTACGGATGAATGGCAAGGGTGAGATAATATGGCACATATTACTTGGTGGGAAGAAACAAGACGTTGGTAAAGCCATAACCCGTGGAGCAGATGGTAGCCTTATCATACTTGGTACTTCCAAGTCTTTTTCAAAATACTATGATCGAGATATTTATGTAGCAAAAGTATCTTTGGAAGGTAAGCTGGTCTGGGAGAAAAGTCTTGGTGGTAAACGTGATGAATTTGCCGGAGGAGTAGCAAGAACAGATGATGGAGGTTTACTGGTTGTGGGTGACAGTAATTCATTTGGTAATGGATATAAAGATGTCTATATCCTCAAACTTGATCAAAATGGAAAAGAGATCACATCTTATGTGATTGGTGGAGAAAAAGAGGATAGTGCGCAAGCACTGACACGTACATCTGACGGCGCTATGATGCTTGTGGGGTACCGTGAGCTTGAACGTTCTGGAAATACAGACTTTTTTGTGATGAAACTGGACCAAAACGGAAAGAAAATTTGGGCTAAAACCTACGGAGAAGAACAAGCAGACCGTTTAAATGGTGTGACAGCTACAGCAGATGGCGGCATTGTGGCAACAGGTTCAACACGCTCTTATAAAAGTGCACAAACAGATATGTCAGTCATGAAGTTGGACAATGAAGGCAATATCGTCTGGCATAAAATCTATGGATTTAAATATTATGAATACGGTAATGCAGTTGCTAGTACAGATGATGGATCAGTGATGGTTGCCGGAGGTACAAGTACTTTAGGAAAGGGTGACCACAGTGCCTATATGATCGTGCTTGATAAATCGGGAAAGCTTATCTGGTCACATGTCTATGGGGACAGAAATAAAGACAGAATGCATACAATTGCACGTATGGATGATGGAAGTATGATTGCCGCTGGTGGAAGTGACAGTTACAGCAGAGCAACAAAATTTTATATGTTAAAACTAGATAAACAATAAAAAATTGTAAATTTTAAAAATATTTTTAGAATTTAAGTTATTTCTCTTAGGTAAGTGTGATATAATACTTTCATACGGTTATACTGTATTGAAAAAGCCAAGTTCATCGCGAGGTGGGTACGGAAAGTTATGGGTCTCACGTAGATCGCCAGACTACCAATAGAGATATAAACTCATCTATCTTTTAGAAAGTTTCATTTCTTCTATTACCTGAGTATTTTAGTATTTGTTTGTCTCTATAATTTTTATTAGTTGACATTCTTTTCCCTAAAAACATTCTTCTCCTATTATTGTAGGGCAAATAGATACTAGATACTTAAGTTTACTTCATACCTATATTCCCCCTAATTTCTTACAACCCTTAGCTTATTTAGCTATAATTATCGTTAATATAAACAGTAGGATAATATACATGCAATTTATTGAGACACGGGGAAATGACGGACAGAAACCTTCATCTGTACCATTTTCAGAAGCGATACTCAGCCCAAGTGCTAGTTTTGGTGGGTTATATGTACCCAAAGAACTCCCAACTTTAGATAGAGAATTTTTAGAGGGACATCTCTCTAGTCATTATAAAACATTGGCATTAGATTTTTTAGAACAATTTGGTATAGATATTGAAACAGAAGTACTGGTAGAAGCGTTAAAGAGATATGATGCCTTTGATGATCCTTCAAATCCGGTACCACTTTCTCAAATAGAAGAGGACTGTTTTGTCTCTGAACTCTATCACGGCCCAACAAGAGCCTTTAAAGATATGGCATTACAACCTTTTGGGTATGTGTTAAGTAAATTAGCACAAAAAAGAGGTGAGCACTATCTTATTATGGCAGCAACAAGTGGAGATACCGGTCCTGCTACATTGGAAACATTTAAGGGGCAGGAAGGTGTACAGGTAGCTTGTCTTTACCCTGATGGAGGAACATCAGATGTTCAAAGACTTCAAATGGTTACAGAAGATGCTTCAAACCTGAAAGTGATTGGTGTTAAAGGTAATTTTGACGATACGCAAAATACACTCAAAGATTTACTTGCTTCGGAAGACTTTAAGGCAGAATTAGAAGAGAGGAACATCAAACTTTCAGCAGCGAATTCTGTAAACTTTGGACGTATTATCTTTCAAATTATTTACCATATTCACTCATACTTGGAGTTGGTACGTAAAGAGAGCATTCAAATGGGTGAGAAGATCTATCTTGTTGTCCCTAGCGGTAACTTTGGTAATGCATTAGGTGCCTATTATGCCAAAAAAGCAGGTTTGCCGATAGAAAAGATTCTTATCTCATCAAATATCAATAATATTTTGACAGATTGGATCACTAAGGGTGTGTATGATCTTACGACACGTACACTTATACAGACTGAATCACCTGCTATGGATATTTTGAAAAGTTCAAATGTTGAGCGTATCATGTTTGACAAATTTGGTGCAGCACGTACCAAAGAACTTATGGAAGCATTGGCTAAAGACGGCAAGTATCAATTGACTGCAGATGAACTTGCATTGTTACGTGAAGATTTTGATGCTTCTTTCTCTGATGATGAAGAGTGTGAAGCTGTGGTAGGTGAATATGCAAAAAAAGGGTACATTATGGACCCACATACAGCAACATGTATGAGAGCGTATAAAACTTTAAGAGAAAAAGATCTCAAAACAGTGGTTTACTCGACTGCAGAATGGACCAAATTCAGTCCGTCTGTTTCAAAATCATTGGGACATGAAGTAAAAGATGATGTAGAAGCATTAAAATGGGTGAGTGAAAATGCAGGTGTATCCGTGCCACCTATGATACATGGGCTGTTTGAGAAACCTGTTATCCATTCTGTTGTCGTTGAAAAAGAATCCATTAAAGGAGAGATGTTAAACTTTTTATAGTTTAGCATAACGTAATGTCCAGAAATCATTTCAGACTTTTTGTATTATCATGTTTATGTATAGAAACAGCCAGCGCCAAATCGATTATAGACTGCAGGGTTGTAACTGGTAGTATTACAGAGTGCAATCCTTACGGGGCAAAATTTCTTAAGTCCAAAGAGATTGTGTATGAATTGGACAGACATAAACTGATCAGAGCAAAAACTTTACCTGTCCCTGAAAAAAAGCGCTTCGTCAAAGTGGTTTCTGTAGAGGAGATGATAGAACGACATGTAAAAGTTCAAGAGTCTGTACGTTTTAAAGGAAGTGAAAAAGCACTTATAAAGCTTACAACAACAAAAGAACCTGTCACTACAGTAATACTTGATGACAAGATAGAAGAGATAGAGGTTTGTGAAGCCCCTCCACGTATTGAAAGAGAACTTTTAGAAAAAATAACACCTGAGAAACCTGAAATTATTTATGGTCAATACAGAGTTGTAAGCGGCGATGCGCTTAGTAAAATCGCAAAGAAATTTGGATTAAAAACAAAAGATATTGCAAAAATAAATGGTATTACGCTTCAATCTCCTTTGCGTGTGGGACAAACATTAAAGCTCCCTTTTGAACAAAAGATGATTGATGCGATCTCTTCTGGTAACTATATTATTGAGAAGGGAGATTCGCTTATTTCCATTGCCAAAAAGTTTAAACTGTATCCTAGAGAATTGGCAGAGTTCAACGGTATTAAAAATTATTCAGTCATACGTATAGGTAAAATCATAAGACTGCCGCTCCCTCATATCTTGGCACAGATAAAAACAAAGAAAAAACTCCGTGTAACCGCAACTGCGTATACGTCACACGCAGGACAAACAGACAGCACACCTTTTTTGGCAGCATGGAATAATCGTCTGCGTCCAGGTATGAAGATCATTGCAGTCTCCAGAGATATGTTGAGTAGATATGGAATGCGAAATGGGACAAAAGTACGTATTTCTGGTTTACCTGGTTATTATACCGTACGGGATAAAATGAATAAACGTTATAAAAGACGTATAGATATCTATATGGGACTTGATAAAAGGAGAGCGCTGCGTTGGGGAAGACGCAGTGTTGTGGTATACTGGAATTAAAGAGACTCGAAAATCTCCAAAACTTCCAGATATCTGTCACTTTTTTCTTCATACACCTTCTCAAGTTTACTCAACTCATCACTCAGTGCAGTGAGACCTTTTTCCTGATAGCACTCCGGATTTTGTAAACATGCATTAAGTGCATCTATCTGCTGTTCCAGAGCTTCGATCTCATCAGGTAATGTATCATAATCCCTTTGCTCTTTATAACTCAGTTTTGTCTGTTTTTTTTCACTGACCAGTACCTCTTTTTTCACAGATGTTTTGACCTCTTGTTCCAGAGTATCAAGCTCTTTCATCTCTTTTTCTATCTCCAGGTACTCAGTATAGGTCTGATAAGATTCTTCAACGACACCATTCCCTTTAAAGATAAAGAGTTTAGAAGCTATCTTGTCTATGAAGTAGCGGTCATGAGAGACAAAGAGTATAGCTCCTGGAAAGTTGATGAGTTTTTCTTCTAAGATATTAATGGTTTGGATGTCCAGGTCATTGGTAGGTTCATCCAAGATGAGACAGTCTACTTTTTTAGCCAAGAGTAATGCCAGTGCCACACGGTTTTTCTCTCCGCCTGAAAGCATGCCTATTTTTTTGGCTAAAAACTCTTTAGGGAAAAGAAAAGATTTAAGGTAACCGTAGACGTGAAGATTGACACCTTGTACTTCTATGTGGTCTCCCCCGTCAGGACAAAAAGTCTCAATGAGTGTTTTTTCGTTGTCAAGCATCTCTCTATGTTGGTCAAAATAACCTATGGAAAAGTCT
>JBFEKK010000049.1:0-6515 GCA_041552675.1 Sulfurovum sp. | reverse complement strand
CATGGTACATGGGCTCTCCGTTGAACTTGCTGAAGCATTGGCTGAAGTCGTACACAAACAAATACGTTTGGATTTAAATATCGCTACAGAAGATGAAGGTTATACTTTACGTGATGTACGTATGAATCGTTACCAGGGTGCAAGATATTCGTTCGGGTACCCAGCATGTCCTGACCTTGAGCAGAGTAGAGAGTTGTTTGATATGTTAAAACCTGAAGAGTTCGGTATAGAACTCTCTGAAACCTTCCAGATAGTTCCAGAACAGAGTACTACTGCATTAGTGGTACATCATAAAGGTGCTACGTACTACTCAGTATAGGGTTTTAGGATTTTAACTGGGTACTATGATCTATATGGGAATTTTAATATACCAGATTTAAATATATGAAGAGAAGGATGTCTAAAATGAAATTAGAAAAAGGAGTTTATAGACATTATAAAGGTAATCTTTACGAGGTTTTTATGACAGCACAACACTCAGAAACTGATGAGTGGATGGTGGTCTATAAGGCTTTATATGGAGATCAAGGGATATGGGTACGTCCTTATGAGATGTTTGTGGAAGAAATTGAGGTAGAAGGTGTCTTCATACCTCGCTTTGAAAAGATAAAAGGTGAAGGTTAAATCCCTTCCATTCTTCTCGCCTCAAAACTCACTAAATTCTCTCCAGAAAACCTAAAAAGGAGTTCTATGGGACGACAGCATACTTCACAGTCCTCTATATAATCGCTTTCTTCTTCGGAACTGTCCAGTATCATAGAGATACGTTCCCAGCAGTAGGGACAGGTAAAGAAATGTTCCATTAATGGTCCTTTTTAGGAAAAAATTTGCTGATCCAGCCTGTGAGTATACACCCATTGCTACAACTTCCATCTCTATCACATCTTACTTTTTGGATATTACGTAAAAGTAAGAGTAGAAAACCCATTGCAATCAAAAATTGTATGCCACCTATGATCCAATGTTTCTGGATAATATTTTGGATGGCCAAACCAAACATAATAAGTGTGACGATAAGGCACATAAATGATCCCATTTTTTATGTGATTGTACTATAATTTGTAAAAAAGAGTATATATGTCATCTATCATCGAACACTTTCAAACCCTGACACAGATCCCACACTGCAGTAAAATAGCAGATAGATTGTTGGAATTTTTAGTTGCATTTTCTAAAGAAAGAGGTTATGACGTTGAAGTAGACAACGTTAAAAATATTTACCTATCAAAGGGTAGACCAACACTCTGTCTTCAAGCACATTATGACATGGTCTGTATGGGCAAGGCACCTGTTTTAGAAACCTATATAGAAGATGGCTGGATGAAAGCTAAAGACGCTTCATTAGGTGCAGATAACGGTATGGCCATAGCAATGATGATGCAGCTTATGGATGAAGGCAAAGAGTTAGAGTTTTTATTTACTGCTGATGAAGAGGTTGGACTCATAGGGGCAAATAGAGTTGCTTTTGATCTGAAGAGTCAATACATGTTAAACCTAGACAGTGAAGATGAAGCAGAGGTGTATATAGGGTGTGCAGGCGGTGTCGATATTACAGCCTCCAAACAAGATAGCTATGTGGATGGGACTGGTACTTGTTATGAAGTGGCAGTCAAAGGACTAGTTGGTGGGCATTCAGGTGTAGATATAGATAAAGGCATTCCCTCTGCGATAAAAGTACTGGGTGAATATTTACATGAACACGAGATCACACAGTTAGCAAGTATGTATGCAGGAGAACGTCGTAATTCTATTCCGGCGAATGCAGTGGCCATTATACGTAGTGAATCGAAGTTGGAAAACACAGAGTTGGTCAAGATACGTGAACTGACAGAGAGACCGAAAGTATTGCGTGAGGGTGATAAAACCATAGAGATGATCCATAGATTTAAGCATGGTGTCCATGCACAAAATGAGGAGTTAGGCATTCCTGATGTCAGTATCAATTTGGCTATTATCACAGCAGATGAGAAAGGCGGACTTCTTGTGGAAACAAGTGCACGTGCAATGGATGCAGTGAAGCTTGAAAATATTTCAAAAGAGACATTAGCATTTTTTAGCTCTTACGGCTTTAAAGTAAAACTTGAAGATAAATACCCTGCATGGAAACCAGATATTAGTGACTTTACAAATCTTGTAAGTCAAGAGATGCAATCTGTGTTTGGGAAAACAAAGATGATGGCGATACATGCAGGACTTGAATGTGGCGTCATTGCAGAGAAATACCCTGCTATGAAGTTTGCATCCATTGGCCCAACGATCCGTTACCCTCATTCTACCAGAGAGATGGTGGATTTAGAATCTGTAGAACGTACATTTGAGGTACTTCAAAGAGTAATAAAATCAGTTTAAATTATGATATATATAATTTTAATTAAAGATAAGTAGGAGTAGAATTTAAGAATACACATACATAAAAAGGGTAAAAATGAAAACGATATTTCAGGATTTAGAATACTTGCGTAAAGAAGTGAAAGATAAAGAAGCAAAAGAAATTATACAAGAGCTTGAAAAGAATTTTCACTTGTTGAAAACTAAAAGTGGTTTATCTCAGTTGATGGGTAAAAAAAAGCTTGCCAAGATAACACGTAATGTTGAGTACGAAGAAGAGTTAAAAGAGTTACAGGTTGAGCTTATCAAATTACAAAATTGGGTGTATGAAAATAATAAACGTGTGATGATCATCTTTGAAGGACGTGATGCTGCCGGTAAAGGCGGATCAATCAAACGTTTTACACAGTACCTTAATCCTAGAAAATTCAGAGTCGTTGCATTACAAAAACCAACAGAGGTAGAAACAGGACAGTTCTATTTCCAACGTTATTTTCAACACTTGCCAAACCCGGGTGAAATTACTTTCTTTGACAGATCTTGGTATAACCGTGCTATCGTAGAACCTGTTTTTGATTTCTGCACACCTGAACAATACAAGAAATTTATGAAAGAAGTACCTGAGATCGAACATGCCCTTATTGATGATGGGATCATTTTAATTAAGTTGTGGTACTCCATTACCAAAGAAAATCAACAAAAAAGATTTAAAGAGCGTATGACCAATCCACTGAAACACTGGAAACTGAGTCCAGTAGATCAAAAAGCACAAGAGATGTGGGATAAAGTGACATACTATAAAGAACAAATGTTTAGTCGTTCACATACAAGTTATGCACCATGGATCATTGTTGACAGTAATGATAAGAAAAAAGCCAGACTTGAATCTATACGTTATGTACTTTCCAGAATTGATTATGAAGGAAAAGAAGATGCCAAGATCAATCTCCATCATGATCCTGAAATCGTGGAACGCTATCATAGAAGATCACATCATGAAAATTAGACTTTAAAGGTTTGTTTCGTTTTGCAATGGGCCTCCATGATACATCCTTCACACTCAGGTTTGACTGCTTTACATTTATACCTTCCGAAGAGCACCATGGCCTGATGAAGTAAGTGTAAGTCTGTTTTGAATTTTTTACTTAACTCCTCTTCACATTTTACAGCGGTTTTAGCATCAGAGAGTCCTAAACGGTGTGCTACTCTGTATACATGGGTATCTACAGCCATAAGATTGGCACCGGTATACTCTATCATGACGACATTGGCTGTTTTTTGACCCACACCTGCAAGCTTGACCAGTTCATCACGTTCCAATGGGACTTCATTACCATAGTTTTCTACTACACTCTGTGCCATTTTGATGAGGTTTTTGGCTTTATTGTTAAAAAATGAACAGGTATTGATGTATGATTTGACTTCATCCAAGTCGGCATTGGCAAGAGATACTGGGTCTGGATATGCTTCAAAAAGAGCAGGAGTGATGATATTCACACGTTTATCTGTACACTGGGCAGAGAGCATGACTGCAATGAGCAGTTCATAAAGATTTCGATACTCTAATTCAGTGACTGAATCAGGATAGTTTTCAAGAAAGATACTTTTTATCTCTTCTATCTCTTTTTTGGTTGCTTTTTTGACTTTTGCCATACTTAATTGCCTTCTTCTAATAAAATACTAAATAGAATATTAGCACATTAATAAATGATTTACCCAAGAGGGATATACTTCTTCTTAAATTTAAGTAATTAAGGATTATTCGAAATGTTAAAACTAGCAAAAACTTCACTTCTTGCTGTGGCTGTCATGGCAACATCAGTAGTGGCGTCAGACATACTTGTAACAGTAAATGGTAAAAATATCACTAAGCAGGATGCACAAGCATTTGTTTCTGCCTCTGCACCTCAGGCAAACTTCATGGAACTTGCTCCTGCAGAGAAAAAAATGGTTACAGAGAGACTAGTAGAAAAAGTCCTTTTTACAGAGCTTGCAGCACAAGAGGGTATAGATAAAAAACCTGAATTTAAAAGAAACATGGAAAAGATAAGAGATGAACTTTTGGTAAACATGTGGATGAAGGAACAGATGGATAATGCTATTGTAAGTGAGAGTGAAGCAAAAGCATTTTATGATAAAAACACTGAAAAATTTATGGAAAAAGCTTCTATGCATGCAAGACATATCTTACTTGAAAATGAAAAAGATGCACAAGATATTATTGATACGCTAAAGCCACTTAAAGGTGAGGCATTAAAAGCAAAGTTTATCGAATTGGCTAAAGCTAAATCTACAGGACCTTCTGCACCCAATGGTGGAGATCTTGGTACGTTTAGCAAAGGTCAGATGGTTCCAGAGTTTTCAAAAGCAGTTTGGGCACTTGATAATGGTCAAATAACGACAAAGCCTGTTAAAACACAGTTTGGTTACCATGTGATCTACCTTGAAACAAAGACAGAAGCGAAACCTGCTCCTTACGAAAAAGTGAAAAATAATATCATTACTTTACTAAAGCAACAGCAGTTTACTGTTAAAATTAAAGAAGTCGCAAAAGAACTTAAAAGTAAAGCTAAAATTGTTGATATGACAGCAGAAGTAAACGCAACTAAAAAGTAATTTTAGCCATTAAAATAGGGAAAAGAATATGAGAAAAACTTTTATGTTGTTGGGGGTATCGTGTAGTTTAATGATAACTTCAGTATCTGCAGATGATTTAAAAAATAGTTTAACAAACATGTTAAATACGAAAGAGACATCAGGGATAGTGGACCTAGGTAATATCAATCTAGATGCAAAGCCTAAACAACCAAAAACAAGATCTTCTAAAACAGTGATCGCTACGGTCAATGGGCATAAGATCATCAAAAAAGAGGCGGATAATTATCTTAAACAGCGTACAAAGGGTAAAGTGAGCAATTTTGATCACTTACCAACAGAACAACGTCCACGACTCATTCAAGAACTGGCACTTCCTGTCATGGTACTGGATGCTGCACAAAAAGAGTTGTCTGAAGAAGAGAAACAGGCAGTCTATACACGTACATGGATGCAAAAAGAAGCACGTAAGATCAACGTCACTGATGAACAGGCTTTGACAGTATATAATCAGTTAAAACAGCAAGCAAAAGAGAATAATGCTACACAAAATATCCCGCCATTTGATAGTATTAAGGATAAACTTAAAATCCAGATCATTGAGAAGACCTTGGTTGATAAACTTATGAAAGATGCAAAGATAGAAGTATTGTAAAAACGTTTATTAATTAGTAATTGGTAAATATTGGGTAAAATACACACAACATTATACAAAAGGAAAAAGAGAATGAAAAAAATTCTTGTTATATTAGGTCTCACGTTGGCATTCACAACACATTATGCAGTAGCTGCAACTGCTGCAGGTACAGTTAATGGTATGACGATTACTGTTGAAGAAGCAAATAATGCGCTTAATACACTTACAAAAGGTAAAATGACGTGGGAAAAACTTCCAGCTGATGGTAAAAAACAATTGATTGAAATGATGGCACCGGCTAAATTGGTAGCGGCAGAATCAAAAAAATCTTTAACTGATAAAGAAAAAGAAGCTGCACTTGCAGGTTTCTGGATGCAGAAAAAAATGGCAACAACTGAAGTGACTGACAAAGAAGCAGAAGATGCATATAATAAGATGAAAAAAGCAGCAAAAGAAGCGAAAAGTACACAAACAATACCAGCATTTGATGCAGTGAAAAATAACATTAAGATGCAACTTGCACAAGAAAAAGTTGTGGGTCAATTGATGAAAAATGCAAAAATAAGCATAAAATAATTTTACAAAGAGGAAGTTGTTAATGTCTACAAAAGTTCTAGATGTTGTACCGGCAGGTGTCGTTACTGGAGATGACCTTCAGAAGTTATTTAAAATTGCAAAAGAGGATGGGTTTGCTTTACCTGCTGTGAATGTGGTGAGTACCTCTTCAGTGAATGCTGTACTCGAAGCTGCAAAGAAAGTAAATTCTCCTGTAATCGTCCAGTTTTCAAATGGTGGTGGTGCATACTATGCAGGTAAAGGATTGCCTTCAGACGAGGCAGCTATTTTAGGGTGTATTTCAGGTGCACAGCATGTACATACGGTAGCTAAAGCATATGGTATACCTGTTGTTCTTCATACCGACCATGCAGCAAGACAACTTCTTCCTTGGATAGAT
>JBFEKK010000048.1:0-6548 GCA_041552675.1 Sulfurovum sp. | reverse complement strand
TGCTCTTTTAACTGCTCTAACCATGGAGCACCTTCTTTGTAGGCACTCATCAAAGCTTCTATACCAAAAGGATTTCCATTGGTAATACCTGACCTGTCTTGTTCAACTCTATAGGCTTGACGTAATCGTGTGTCAGGGATGATCGCATAAGAAGTATTCAGCCCTGCGACGTTAAATGTTTTGGAAGGTGCATTTAAGATGATACAATGATGCATGATCTTCTCAAAACTGCCAATGCAATGATGTGTTTTTTTGTAGACAATGTCAGCATGGATCTCATCAGAAATGATCAAAACATCATGCTCTCTACAGATGTCAATGATCTTGTCCAATTCTTCTTCAGACCATACACGTCCAGTTGGATTATGTGGTGAGCAGAGTAAAAAGAGTTTGGCTTCTTTGGCCTTACATTCAAAGTCTTCAAAATCTATATGATAACTGCCGTTTTCATACACCAATGTATTGTCAAGTACTCTTCTCTTTTGATGTTTTACAGAACTAACAAATGGTGGGTATAACGGTGTTTGTATGAGTATTCCATCACCCTCCTGACTATATGCAGATATAATAAAGTTCAAAGAGGGTACTACACCATAACAAGGAATGATCCACTCTTTTTCTATCTGCCAGGAAAAACGATCTTGCATCCAATTTTGTATCGATGCATAATACATATCAGGATACATAGTATAACCGTACAGAGGGTGGGAAGCTCTTTTGAGCATTGACTTTTGTACGCAGGTAGGAGAAGCCAGATCCATATCTGCTACCCATAAGGGAAGCAGATCATCTGTGCCAAACTTTTTCTTGGCTTCATCCCATTTTACACTGTGTGTACCTTGACGGCTAATTGCTTCAAACATTTTTACTTCTCTTTTCCCATATAGTCATCTGTGCTATCGTATGCTGATGTTTACGTGCAGTCTCTTGTATGACAAATGGAACATCTTTAGTATCGATAAGTGTAAAGTCTTTGTCCAGTATCTCTTTAAGCCCATCCAGTGTGGTAATATTTTCACCATCTCTTTTGTATCCGCCTATCCATTTCTCTTTAGGTGTAGACTCTTCTTGCCAGGTATACGGAGAAGTTAAAATGAGCATACCCCCATCATTGATACGCGAAGCCATAGAGTCTAAAAACTTTTTAGGGTCATAGAGTCTGTCTAATAGGTTACCCCCAAAGATCAGGTCAAAATCTTTATAAATAGGTTTTAGATTACAGGCATCTGCTTGCCAAAATGAGACTTTGTTTCGTTCTTTTTCCAAGTCAAAATCTGAAAGTTTTACCTCATGAAAATTTTCCAGTTCACCCTCGGTCGGCATAGTATAATGTAGTACGCCATAATCTTTGAGCTTCTGTGCTTCTTGTATGAAACGTGCAGAAAAATCCACACCTATAACTTCATCAAAACCACGTGCCATTTCAAAGGTACTTCGCCCTATGGCACATCCAATATCCAATGCTCTTCGCTTAGGTTTCTCTTTCATAGTTGCTAATACGATCCGCGCACACGCTGCAGGATAATTTTCTACACCCAAAGCATTTTCACCCCACCCAAAATGACAATACTGGGAAATAAGGCTGTCTGTATTGTAAATATTGGTGGTTACCCTCTCTTCATACTCACTCTGTATATACCTAAATCCTGCATGTTGATAAAAATGTCTTCTAAACCCATAACGGCTTTTTTGTGTAGCAAGGTTCCCGCAACTTATCCATGATCCGCCATTGATCAGATTATGTTTCCCATCATAAATAGGTACTGTAAAGTCATCATAGATAGGATGGACTTTAAAGCCCTCAAAAGGATATATCGGTGTTCGTGACCACTGCCATACATTCCCTATCACATCATAAAAGTCACCATGTTTATAAGTATCCACAGGAACGCACGAAGCAAAACCTTCAAGATTGATATTGGCGATCGTTTCACCTTTGGAGGTCCATTCCAGGTAAGAAAGCACTTTGCTTTCATCACGTAATCGGATGTATTCATCCTCAGTCGGCAACGTGATAGTGACACCCTCTTTCTGGCTCTTCCACTTACAAAATGCAGATGCCTCCAAGTGATTTACTTCTACTGGCCAGTTCATGGGAAGGTCTATCTCTCTGCTCACAGTACGAAGTTTGTACCCCTCTTCACCTTTGCGCCAAAACATTGGATGTTCTGCATGGGTATAGGCTTTCCATGCTTTCCCCTCTTCACACCAAAACATATCATTGCTGTATCCTGCATCTTTTACAAAATCTAAATATTCAGCATTGGACGTGAGATATTTGGCTGCTTTAAATGCTGGTATATGTGCCTGATGACCTCCATATTCATTGTCCCAGCCAAAAAGTTCTGCATCTTTGTTTTTTCCCAGGGTTACTGTACCTGCATTGACTTCAATGAATCTATTCTTAGGTGCATCTCCATAATGTTGACATGCTTTCCATTCCCTATTTTCTTGTACAGATTCAATGGGAAGTTGACGTATCAGTACCGAAGAAGTTTCAAGATGTATATTTTCATGCTCAATGCCCATCAAAATAACCCACCAGGGTGAATCTTCCGTAATAGGCAGTTCTAAAGGAAGTGAATCGATAAGAGAAGAGACTTTAGTATATACTTCATCACGATATGCCTGGGTTTGGGCTAAAGTAGGCCAGTCATAATGTGCTTCATTCAGATCATCCCAGCTCATTTCATCTACACCCACAGCAAAAATAGACTCAAGTCTAGGATCAATACGTTCATTGATGATCTTAGCAAGTTTTAATTTGTTAATGAAAAATGTAGCAGTATGGCCATAGTAAAAAATGATAGGATGGCGAAGAGGATCTGCTTTTTGAAAATAAGCGTTTTGGTCTACAACGATATGAAAAAGAGATTCATATCGGCTATAACAAAGTTGAAAATAACGTTTAATCTCTTTTCGTTTCTGCTCGGAGTCTGTTCCATGAAGTGTAGGCATACTTATCACGTCTCATTCCTTCGAATTAGTATATATGTAAGATACCTATTGTAGACTTAAAAATAAAAGCTTAATCATCTAGTTTAACAATAAAAAAGCAACTAGTTGCGTGAGCGCTCTGCTGAAGAGAACTCAGCGTTATCGTAGTTTTTTGGGCTTTGCTCAAAAAGCGTCCCAACCAAATACTAGAAATCTGCCTTTTCTTTTGAACTCTCGATCATAGAGATGAAAATCGTATAAAGGTTCGCAATCACAGCACCGATCACTAATCCTGTTGCCAACGCATCGTTCCCATAAAACTGTAAAGCAAAAAATGCAGGTAAAAGATGTAAATCCGCAACCAGTGAGCCTGCTAAAAGTTCAGCTGAAAGCAGGTTTCTTACCCCTATCTTTAACAGTGTAGAGATCACATTCACAGAGCCTGCTATAAACAGTGCCACAATAGAATGGTCATACAAAAATGCTGCTGATGTCGTAAGTGACATCAATGTAAAAAACATATAAAAAACTTTACCCCAATTCATCCAAACTCCTTAATTTTTAACTATAGTGTACCATTTTCGTACATGGCACGCATTTATTATTATACTCTTTCTTCTTTTCTATGAGCAAAGCCCACACAAAATTCATCTCACTAAAGCTACGCCTTTAGCGAGAAAAAGAAAAAATACTTTTTTGTTTACAGCGTTCCATTCTCGTACATAGCACGCATTTTTTCTTTCTCTTTTTCTCTTTTGAGTTTTTCTGCTTCTTTTGCTCTGAATCCACCTACTGAGAAGCCAAGCCACATCAAGATAGGTGATGCAACAAAAATAGAAGAGTATGTACCCACTATAACACCTACAAGTAGTGTGAAACTAAACCCGTTAATGATCTCTCCACCAAACAGATAAAGTGTAAGAACAACAAAGAATGTTGTGAGTGATGTCAACGTAGTTCGAGAAAGTGTACGTGTGACAGATTCATCGATGATCGCTCCAAGGTCTGGGTCTTTGATCGTTCTGATACCCTCACGAATACGGTCAAAGACAATGATCGTATCGTTCAGTGAATACCCTAGAATGGTCAATAATGCTGCCAGTATATCAAGGTTTACCTCAACATTAAACAAGACGATCATTCCCATCGCGATGGTAACATCATGCATAAGTGCCATCACAGAAGCGATAGCAAAACGCCATTCAAATCTAAAAGAAACATAGATAAGGATACCGATGATAGCAAGGACCATAGCCATAAGTCCCTTTTCACGTAACTCCGATCCTACTTTTGCACCAACCATATCCACACGTCTTACTTCAAAGTTACCTGTTTCTTGAAGCAGTGTTCTGATTTGATCACCGACATCTACACCCAAGGCTTTTGAACTTGTTTTAGTACGAATAACCACTTCATCCTCGCCACCAAAAAAAGTCACTGTTGCACCTTCATAGGATGTATCAGAATCTATCGCTTCTCTCACTTTTTCTATAGGTGCTTTACCTTCGTATTGTACCTGTATAAGTGTACCACCCGCAAAGTCTATACCGTAGTTAAATCCTTTACCGATGATCAATCCCAACGCAAGTATCAATACGGTGACCGAAAGTAATCCAAAACGTTTACTCTTGTCCATCAATGAGAGAGGTTTTTTATATTTAAAAATTTCCATTATTTTGCTCCCTCAGTCTTGATACCAAACCAGAAACCTAGTTTGTTCTTATCTATCTTTGGCAAGATCCATTGGTAAATACCATGTGTTCCTACAATAGCAGTCAACATAGATGCCATAATACCGATACTCATCGTAAGCGCAAACCCTTTAATCGCACCTGTACCATAGGCATACAGTACTGTGGCTGCGATCAGTGTAGTCACGTTGGCATCCCAAATCGCAGTAAAGGCATTACTGTACCCGTTTTCTATCGATTTAGCCACAGATTTACCTTCATGGAGTAGCTCTCTAATACGCTCAGAGATAATGACATTCGCATCCACTGCCATACCGACAGTAAGAACGATACCTGCCATACCAGGCAATGTAAGTGTTGCACCAAAGAGTGACATGATCGCAAGTATCAAAAATAGGTTTCCTATCAGTGCGACATTTGCAATAATTCCTGCCATACCATAGTAAATAACCATAAAGAGTACAACCAAAATAAACCCTAATGCCAAAGCCATAGAACTGGCCTTAATACTATCTGCACCCAGGCTTGGTCCCACCGAACGTTTTTCCATCACATACACAGGTGCAAGTAGTGCTCCTGAGCGAAGTGCGATAGCAAGGTCATGCGCTTCCGAAAGTTCAAATCTTCCAGATATCTGTACACGTCCACCACCGATACGCTCGTTAATGTTTGGTGCAGAGTAAACCTTATTGTCCAAAACAACTGCCATACGTTTCCCTACACTCACACCTGTAAAGTCACCAAAGATCTTGGCACCTTGTCCGTTCAATGTAAAGTTAATGACAGGCTGGTTGCTCTCATCAAAGCCTACTTTTGCATCTGTAAGCATAGAACCGTCAAGCACTGGAATAGCACGGAGCAAATACTTTTCACCTGTATTGACATCGGGGAGTATCACATCACCATAACTTTTTGCTTCAGCCGCACTCATCATGTTTACTCTTGTATTTCTGTCTTCATCTACAGCCATAAGTTGTAAATGTGCTGCACGGGCGATAAGTTCACGGATACGCTGTTCATCTTCTTGTGTTTTGATACCTGGTACTTCTACAAGGATCTTATCTTCTCCCTGTTTTGCAACAGTGGGTTCTGCAAGACCAAACTCATTGAGTCTGTTTCTGATAGTATCTACTGCTTGTTGAATAGCATTTTGTTTCGTACGCTCTACTTCAGCTTCGGTCATAGCCAATGAAAATTTCAATCCATTGTCAATCACTACTGTACCTTCAAGCTCTTTTTTGAGAAGTGCTTTGGCTTTAGTTACATCATCTGTATCAAGAAGTTCAAACGTAATTTTTTCACCATCGATCATACGAAGTTCATCAAAAATAATCTCTTCATCATCGAAGATGTACTTGACTGATGCCGCCATAGACTTAATACGTGATTCAATGGCAATTTCACTTTTAATACCAAGAAGCATATGTAAACCACCTTGAAGGTCAAGCCCTAAAGTGATCTTCTTTCCACTTTCACTTTGTGTCAAAGAGGGAATAGAAAAAACGACACCGAAAATCAGTGCAAAAGCAAAAAGGATTACCCTAAAATTAAGCGTCTTCACCAGACTCAACCTTTTTAGCTACATATGCTCTATCAAGTTTGACAATAGTGTCATCATTTAATTTGATTTTGATAAAATCTTCTTCAGTTTTAACGATTACAGCTATAAGACCACCTGTCGTGATGATGTTGTCACCTTTAGCAAGACTGTCAAGCATTGCTTTATGCGCTTTTTGATGTTTTTGCTGTGGTCTGATAATTAAAAAATAAAAAATTGCAAATAAAATGATGAGGGGTAAAAATGAACCGATCATACTGCCTTGTTCTGCTCCCATAGGAATCCTTTTGTATAAAATTAGCCAATATTCTAGCACCTTTGAACTAACAAAAGGCTTTTTCATAGCACTTTTAAGCTCGGGC